>JAHPYV010000278.1 GCA_019058495.1 Promethearchaeati archaeon | reverse complement strand
TCAGGAGCGGCAAACACAGCTGAACTCTCTTTCTTCATTGATGAATCCAAGAGCGAGCCCAAAGCACTGGCATTCGACCTTAATGTCTTAGGATAAACCAGTCGCAGTTTGGGTCTCCAATGAATCTGAATCTGCTCCATCCCTCTCTTTAAGAAATCTATCGCTCGTGGCCTTAGCCACAACCGTCAGGTCGCGCAGGGTCTTCAACATCAAGGCTAATTTCCTACCACGGTCAGTTAAACTGTAAGCCAAAGGCTTCTTCCTTTTGAACACGAGTTTCTTTCCCTTGAGTTTTCTTACGTACTTGTACGATCTCCTCAGCGAGATGCCCGACAGGTTTGCCAATCTCTTCGCGCATATGCCTTCTTCAGGAATATTCTGATAGACTCTGTTTTCAGTCGATAATGGGTCTTCGAGGGAAGAGCACCTCTTGGTCTTGAAAAAGAATACGTAATTCTTATCTTTTCTCGTTTCAACTAGACCTGCTCTTTGAAGTCTGCTCAATACTCTCGCAGCTGTTTTCCGAGGAATTATCTCCCTCAATTCTTCGTAGGTTTTGGGTCCACGTAGCATTGAATCCAGAGCTTTTTCTTCATAGCAATCTGAGTGCGGCGGAAGAGTATCTTCCAGATCGCGAAAGTCTTTCAGTAATTCGTTGACTTTGCATCCGAGCAACGTTAGGTGAAACGGGTTGTGCGCGTCGTGGACCAGTCCCACATCGACCAACGGTTGAATATATTCTTCAGATATCGTCTGTTGACTGTGTCTATACCCCAGTGAACTCATCTTTTGCTGGAGTTTCAGCATTGAACAATGCTCCTTTGAAATCATGCCAAGAAGCTCCAACCGCCTCCGGTTTTTCAAGGTGTTCAACAAGAACTCGATATAATTTGGCCTACTAATCTTTTCATGCATTTTTCTTATTTCGTTTTTCAGCTTCCACGTTTTGCATTCAGAAACGCAGGTGAGTGCAGTCAACGGTTTACACTTTTTGCATTTCTCCTCTAGGTTTCCTAAAATCTGATCTATAGTCGCCAAGTTCTCCGCTGTTACACTGGCCTCGCGATAATTTGGTGTTTCTATCATATGAATCACTTTCGACCGCAGTCACGGCAGGTCTTGAAGAAAATCGGTTGATTCTCGCTAATGACTTGGCCTTGAACGTGCCTTTCCTGTCATGACACACGTCATAAAAGACATGACATACGTCATATTTATATACTTTTCCGCATAACCTAACTCAATCGGTGAATACTCTGTGATACTTCCATGCGAGATCGCTGTAAAATCAGTTGTTCCAGCAGTAAAAGCTTTGATGGCACGACAGCTCGTTGAACACCATGGCTTGAACCAAGATCAGGTAGCAGAACTACTTGGAATTTCTCAATCTGCTGTAAGTAAATACGCCAAGAAAATCAGGGGATACGTTCTAGTGCTAGATGATGTGGAGCCCATCCAACCATTGATATCAGACATGATAGCCCTGCTGATGAACGGAGATTATCAAAGAGCCGAATTCATCCAACTCTTCTGTCGAACGTGCGCAATCATTCGTCGAACGGGTATGGTCTGCGAGTTTTGCAGAAAATCAGAAGTCAGAATGAATATTGCAGAATGCAGTTTCTGCATTCAACCTGACCCATAAAACCGCAGAAAGTGGCATTATGTCCTCATTTGATGAAAAAGACGTCTTGGATATTCTCGAAAGAGTCAGCCGGAGTGTCGTTAACATAAGCACCGTGCGACTTGTGGGTCAAATGTTCTACCAAGTGATCCCGGTTGAAGGGATGGGTTCTGGAACAATAATTGACCAGAAAGGAGAAATCTTGACGAACAATCATGTGGTCGGAGAAGCCGAGAGAATAACGGTGACTCTTTGGAATGGTGAGGAACTCGAAGGAAAGATAGTTGGTGCATGTTCAGTACACGACACGGCTATCCTAAGAGTTGAAAAAGAAGGTCTTCCAGCGGCCGAGCTTGGAGATTCGGAAAAGCTGAGAGTTGGACAAAGAGTCTACGCAATCGGAAATCCATTTGGCTTGTCTGGGGGACCAACCATAACTTCAGGGGTCATAAGCGCGACGAAGAGAACAATAGAATCTCAGCGAGGGTTGGTGGAGAACCTTGTCCAGACTGACGCTGCCATCAATCCTGGCAACAGTGGGGGTCCGCTCGTGGACCTTGAAGGAAAAGTTGTCGCTATAAACACGGCCATAATTCCTTATGCTCAAGGAATCGGATTTGCAGTTCCAATAAATACTGCAAAAACTTGCACGGCCGACATGCAGAAACAGGGAATCTCCGCAAGACCATGGTTAGGGATTGTGGGTCTCAGCCTCAGCGCGGAGGTGGCGCAGCACTACGGCATACCGCTTGAGCGAGGAGTCTTCGTGACAAAAGTGACAGATGGAAGTCCGGCACAAGCTGCAGGTTTAATGATGGGGGACATAATCATGAAGATGGACAAAGTAACTATTGGCACCGTTGAAGACCTCTTAACGGAGATTCACAAGAGAAAGGTCGGCGAAAACGTCAGAATAATGATATTCAGAAGAGGCTTTCAACAATATTTCGATGTTATACTCAGTAAGATGCCATAGGGTCAGATACAAGCGCGCGCCTTTCTGAGTTAACTTGTTTAACAC
>JAHPYV010000277.1 GCA_019058495.1 Promethearchaeati archaeon | reverse complement strand
GTAAGAGTCTAGGCGGGTGCGTATGCTATCGCTTCGATCTCGACTTCCGCTCCAGGTGGGAGGTTTCCCACTTGGATCGTCGACCGAGCTGGGGGTCTGCTCCTGAAATACGTTGCGTAGACATCATTCATCTTAGAGAAGTCAGCCATGCTCTTTAGGAAGACACTTGTTTTCACGACGTGATCCATGGAAAGGTTCGCGGCTTCAAGAATTGCTTTGATGTTCTCCAGAACTCTCTTGGTTTGTTCTTTTATGTCTCCTTGGATAATAGTCCCTGTTTTTGGGTCGATTGGAACTTGGCCTGCGACAAAAACTAGATTTCCTGCTTTGACTGCTTGTGAATACGGACCTATTGGTTTGGGGGCTTTTTCAGTCTTAACAATCTGCTTGTCCATTATCTCAGCCTCCTGAAGATTACTCCTTACAGAGAATCGATCACTTCTGACTATGATCTCTGTTCAGACTTATGATGTTTTACCTGCCAGGAGAGCTTTTGAGACTTGCAGTATAGATATCTCGGCTATAGAGTGTTCAAAGGACGATGTCGCTCACTCTATAATGCCCTGTTACCGCAGGGGATTCAACGTGATAAAATGAGTCAGACATTCCTGCCAGACCGAACAGCGACAGCATAGCATTCAAAAAAAGGAAAAGATTAGAGTTACCTAGACTGTTGTTAGGTAATCTCAGTACCGTCTGTGTTTCTGGTAGCATTCTCTGCAGTAGACTGGCTTGCCCTCAGTGGGTTTGAATGGAACTTCTGTTTCCTTACCGCAATCGGAGCAAGTAGCCTTGTGCATTTCTCGAGGTCCTCGCGGACCACGACTGCTACCACCGCGTCGCTCATATCCCAACTCTTTTCACCTCGCCGGAATTCTGGGTCGACTCGAAACTAAGCGAGGCAAAAAACGACAACAGAAAGAGAACGTTCTTTAACTTCGCCTATTTTCTAAAGTTAACTCCTGAGGTAGTAATGCTGATTAATGGATATAAATATAATCCCCACCCAAATTATGCGAACATTTAGAACCAACAGCAAAGTTGAAGATGGTTAAATCAGCGCGGAAGGAGGGATACCAAGTTGGGAGAATGGAGAAAGCCCTAGCTGCTAATTCCTTTTAACTAGAGAAATACCTGACTCAGCAACAGCGCTCTACGAACAATTAAGAGTTCTAGGCACTGTTCAGGAATTGCAGAGCAATCTTTATTACTCTTGACCTAGGGCTAGGTTACCAAACGACGCGTTTCTTTTTTGGGAAGTTGACTTTGGTTGGTGTCTTGGATTGGTTCAAGTCGCTAAGAAGTCTGTTGCTGGGAAGTTTGAGACTTGGGAGCCTTCTGCTGCTCTTTCTCCCAGAGTCAAGAAGTTGAGGGACGAGTATTTTGACTACGGTAATAGGGATTACTTCAGGAATGAGGTGATGCCCTACACGACAGGCAAACCTTGGGATCAAGTGTTCGTGCCACATTACTGGATCACTGTTCCAGAGGAAAATGACTTTCTGAAACCGATCTGTGAGAGTCTGCTTGCCCTCGCTCAAAAAGTGGATTTGCCTGCGAACTTCTGGGATGAACCACTTATCGTTAGAAAGGCCTTGTTTCTACAGCAAGTTCTACGGGTGATCCCAGTGCAGATACTTGAAGATGAGCTCATTGTTGGTGGACAATTCAACACATCCTTTTCACTTTGCCTGAACCAGAAAGAGGCTGCCGAGTGGAAAAAGAGGGAGGACGAACTCGTTGAAAAAGAGATTCACCTTTGCACCCTAGGAGTAATGAATTGCGGCTCGATACCGGGCCACATCATACCAAATTACCCACGAATACTGAAAGAGGGATTCAAGTCAGTAAAAGCAGAGGCTGAGGAGTTCCTCAAGAAGAAAGCAGACAATCAGGAGAAGAAAGATCTCGCTCGTGCTATAATGATTTGCTGTGACTCTGTAAAGGAGTTTGTCAATAGGTACGTTGCAGAAGTTAAGAAACTAGCTGAGCTCGAGAAGGAGTCACAACGGCGAGAGGAATTGGAGAGGACCGCCGAGATCTGTGAGAAGGTTCCTTGGAACCCTGCAGAGTCGTTCTATGAGGCCCTGCAATCTCTTTGGCTCACCCACATGCTCTTCATGTTGGCGGAATCCTACCCTGGTCCAGGATTGTCACATGGTAGAATAGACCAATACCTATACCCGTTATACAGGAATGACATAGACTCGGGCAAGTTGACACGAATGGAGGCCAAGGAACTCGTCGAGTGCTGGATGATTAAACATAATTACGTCTACGACTTTGCGCGCTATGGTGTCAACGGAATCAGTTCGGGCTTCGGTCAACTCATGACTCTCGGAGGCCAAGGACCAAAAGGTGAAGACCTAACAAATGATTTGACGCACCTTTTCCTAGAAGCCATAGAAGAGTTAGACATGCTTGAGCCAAAGCGCTCAATAAGAATACACAAGAACACACCTGATGATTTCTTACTTCGTCTTTGTGAATCTATTCAAAAATGTCACGGGTCGCCATTCCTAATGAACTTCGACGGCATAGTTATACCTGCGCTCATCAAAGAGGGTATCGACCCGAAGGAAGCTTGGTACTACGGTGTGGTTGGTTGCATCGATAAAAGTGATTATTAATTTATAGACAGATCAGTAT
>JAHPYV010000276.1 GCA_019058495.1 Promethearchaeati archaeon | reverse complement strand
GCCAATATTCTAGGCGAGGTCACCGACCTGTGTTTGACGTTGTTCCAGTGGGGCACTTTGCCATAGACTCGATCTTTCTTCCAGGTCGCAGTACTCCGTTCGTTGTTTTAGGCGGGTCAGTTACGTATGTTTCGTTGGCTGCAAGACAGCTTGATGCTCACGTGTCCATCGTCTCCAAGATAGGCAATGATTTTCCTGAAGCTTACAAGTGGTGGCTAAAACGGGAGGGCATCGACTTGTCAAACGTATCAAGAGACGAGAATAACGAGACAACACGATTTGAGTTGAGGTATGCAGAAGGGTTTTCTGATCGCAGGCTACGATGTGCAAGTCGGGTGTCTCCAATTACTGTTGAGGAAATCCTTAATTTCTCAAAGGTTTTCGCCGTTCATATTGGGCCAATTGCAGGCGAGATAACTTATGAAGTTGTTGAGGATCTCCGACGTCATTGCGACTTCATGTCTTTGGACCCGCAAGGATTCATACGGCGTTTTGATGATGAAGGAAACGTTAGTCTCGGTCCGTTGATGGATAAGCGGGTGCTAGAGCATGTAGACGTTTTCAAGTCTTCTCTTGAAGAAATCAGAGCGACAACTGGTCTTGATGAACTGAGATATGCGGCAAAAGCCATTCATAATTATGGCGTTGACATAGTCATAGTTACGCTTGGAGAAAAAGGCGCTATGGTTTCAGTTGAAGGCGCAATGCACAGTGTTCCAGCATTCAAACCGGTTAAACTCGTTGATCCGACGGGAGCGGGAGATGCCTTCATTGGTGGTTTCTTGGCTGAATACGTGCGTGGCGAAGATTGCTCATGGTGCTCATGCGTTGGAGCAGCGGTTTCTTCACTCGTCGTCGAAGGCATGGGTCCAACGTTTCTAGGTGACAAAGAAGAGATTCACCGGAGAGCACGTTTTCTCTACGAAAAAGGAATTAAGGAATGAAGTGTATTCTATTGCATCAAAAACACGAATTTGAGAGGAACTGAACTTGGGTCGCATCGGCAAAGGTGTGAAATGCAACGTACAAGGTTGCGGTCAGGAGGCTGTTCGTTCGCTTTCAGCTGAAAAGGTGAAGCGTGCAGGTCTAAGGGTGATGGACGAGAGGCATGCTTACCTTTGCAAAGAACATTACAAAGAGTACAAGAAAAAGACGAAGAAAGACAAGCAAATCGAAAAGTGGCGGTACAACCCCTAAACGCGTTGCGGTGAGAGTTTATGAGAATCTTGCAGTTACATTCCAACTTCATCGTGTACACGCCTGTGCAGAAGGAGATTGCGACAGCGGAACAGGCTGAGAAGAGAGAGGTACGTTTGGAAGAGCTTGTCGTTATGTTCACTGCGGTTGAGGAAGGCGACACGGCCGCAGTCGCCCGGAAAGCTATCGACGAGGTTCATGGTTTCCTTGGAAAATTAGGCGTCAACCGCGTCTTGATCTATCCATATGCTCATTTGAGCAGCAGGCTGGCCAAGCCTTCTGACGCTTTGAAAACAGTCAAAGCTATGGAAGCTTATGCATCGAAGATGGGCATAGAAACATTTCGAGCACCGTTCGGTTGGAACAAAAAGTTCACAATATCAATCAAGGGGCACCCTCTCGCTGAGCAATCTAGAGTTGTATTGCCTACGGATGCCAAAGAGAAAGGAGAAGAGGACAAAGTTTCCGACGCTCTGAAAGCCGAAGAAAAGCTGAAGTCAACTTGGTACATTCTGCAGCCGAATGGAAGACTGATGCCAGTTGAAAAATTCAACTTCAGAGGACACAAAGACCTTGAAAGATTTGCGAGATACGAAATATCCAAGGTAAGAGCCAGCCAGCAGATGCCACCTCATGTTCAATTGATGAAAAAACTTGAGCTATGTGATTACGAGTCTGGAAGCGACCCTGGAAACATCCGATGGTACCCTAAAGGTCGGTTGATCAAAGCTTTGCTGGAACAGTTCGTCGGTGCCAAGATGAATGAATACGGCGCTATGGAAGTAGAGACTCCAGTCATGTATGATTTCCAGCATCCTAGCCTGGCAGACTACTTGAACCGGTTTCCTGCACGACAATACCTGCTGAAGTCAGAGGACAAAGAACTCTTTCTGCGCTTTGCGGCGTGTTTTGGACAGTTTTTGATGGTTCATGATGCACAATTCTCCTACAAGGACATGCCCATGAAAGTTTACGAATTAACCCGCTACAGCTTCAGGAGAGAAAAGAGCGGTGAAGTAGTGGGGTTGAGGCGGCTCAGAGCCTTCAGCATGCCCGACTGCCACGCGTTCTGTACAGACTTGGAACAGGCCAAGAAAGAGTTTGCAATAAGGTTCAAAATGTGCGTACAGATCTTGCATGAGATAGGCTTTGAAAAAGATGAATATGAAATTGGTATCCGGTTCACAAAAGACTTCTACGACGAAAACAGCAAGTTCATTGCTTCGCTAGCAAAAACTTTCGGCAAGCCCGTGCTGGCCGAAATGTGGAATGAAAGGTTCTTCTATTTCATACTCAAGTGGGATATGAACTACGTAGACAACCAAGACAAAGCCGCAGCGCTTTCGACGGATCAACTTGACGTTGAAAACGCAAAAAGGTACGGCATAAGCTACGTCGACGAAAAAGGAGAGAAGAAACTTCCGTTGATTCTACACTGCTCTCCAAGTGGAGCAATTGAAAGAGTAGTGTATGCG
>JAHPYV010000062.1 GCA_019058495.1 Promethearchaeati archaeon | reverse complement strand
CGCATTCCTCAAGAGACGTTATTGAATTGTTTGACACCTTTGCAACCTCAACGCATGATGAGTTTGACAATTGTGAAGCCGAGATTTCATTCATTCGCGTGTGATAGTATGCTCAACAACTCTTCTTCTATGGATCCGAATTCTTTTGAGGGGTTCTCTATGATTCTTGCCACCTCATTTCCTTCAGCATTGTAGATTATAATCGTAGGTATCGCTCTGACATTGGCTTCCTGCGCAGTCTTCTTATTGTTATCAACATCGATCATGACGAGTTGTATATTAGCATTCTTAGCACTGCGTAGTGACTTAACAAGCGCAGGAATATTCTGCACGCAGTCTTTGCACCAGTGTGCTGAAAATGAAACCAGACTGAATTTCTGCCTTATTCTTGAGAGACCTTGAACAGCCATGCTATTGGGTGAGTAGTTACCTAGCCTGGATCTCCAAGCCGATGCCTTGGGCGTTGACTCTATCTTCTTAAGATACACTTCCGGTGTGACTCCAACTTTGATCAGGCCCTTAGCGGATACTGCCAAGTGATTTGTTCACCTCTATTGTCCTCTTCTTCCGCTTGATGTTTAAGAGTCTTTTGAAGACTCTGCCCGCAGATAAACGCTAGCTGGAATAGAGGTACCGCCATGCTCCGAGATATCTCGTTGCGCGACGCGGACACTATCCACACAGCTGTCTATTGGCCTGCTTATCCGGCAGAACTAGCTGACCAATGCGAAAAACGGATGGCACTGCCTTTTTCTCTTGAGCGCCCCGGAAAAAAAGTTTTTTGATGGAACTCTTGGTTCCATCTATACTGCTTTTTCGAATTCAGTCTTATTTGGTTCCGCCTTTCCGTCTCCTTAGTAACACCACTGCTACTACAACAGCTATGATCGCTACAGCCGCGATGAGAACCAGTGTTGTTGACAGTCCACCAGGTGCTGTTGTCGATGGTGATCCTAGTACCGCGAAGTAACTCAAGTGATATAGGTATCCAACTATACAACCATGAGTGGCATTTACGTACACGTAGTGGCTCGCTGGAATCCCGTTTGGATCCTTAAGTTCATCCCATTTGTTTCCTGTGGAGTTCCAAGTGTAGAGTCTCAAGCTATACTCATCTATGCCAAGGCTGAGAGCAAGTGATCTGTTGACGAAGACGTACAGTGTAACCACGTTTGCTCCTGGAATGAATTCTCCATGGATGCTAAGGTAGATCAATGATTGAGTTCCACTTGGCGGGTTGCCAGTATCAGGTGGCGGGCTTGCTGAGCCAGTGACATCGACGTTTGTAGCATTGTTCATGGTTACGTGGAAGCCATATTGTCTAAAGTACCCTGGTGGCATTGTAGCATTGTTTCCAGCTCCAAGAACCAAGTTTACGGTTGGGAAGCTCACCCACATTATGTCTGAACGTGGAACAAGTGCACTTAAGTCCAGTCCAAACCCAATGGTCCAATTCAAAGTCTGCGGTACCGCAGATTCTATTCCACTATACATACTGCCATTGATGCTCCCTGATATGTGCTCCTGGAATGCAAGTGGAAAGCCCGAAAATCTCTCAATGTCGATATAGCCAGTGCTGGTGGCTTTAGCAGTCACGTTTGCAATACTGTAATTCGGTGGACCATAGTTTATGCCGCCTATATTATGGACCGTGCGGTTGTATAGTTGTATCACTGACACTGATCCGTTGATGCTATCGGTGAGTTTCCAGCAGTTACCGCCGCCTCCTCCTGGGAACGTCAAGTAGTCGGTTCCAGCGACTTTAGCTGATGCGTTGAGCGAGAGGTCTTGCGTCGTTGTTACATTCGCGTCATTCCTATATGAGCCATGCATCGGCAGGCTGCCGCTCTGTGACCAGGTTTGCGTGAGGTAGGTCTGACCAAGGTATTGGAGTACTAGGAATGCGTACCCGTACTGCAGCCATGCCCCTAGGTCGTATTTTGTGGCGTTGAATGGCTCAGGTGGCAGAATGGTCATGCCCGGTATGAGCATGACGCCTGTTGCGTTGTCAACCAAGAAATATGTCTCAGCGACCAGGCCAGTCTTGTTAAATTGTGCTATGTTGCTTAGTAACTCGTTGACCATGGTCAACGGGATGTTGGCGTGGAATGTCGTGTTGATGTAGGTTATGCTGCGCCAGAAGTCAGGTAGCAATATTTTGGTGTTGTTCAGCATTAAGTGGACGACCCAGACCCATCTTGTGCTAGCCCAAGGATCTACGTACCCTGTGGTGGCTCTTTCGACTTTCATCGTTATATTCGACGAGACTGTAACTCTGAACTTGGTGTCGCCCGGAAGCTGCCACACTACGTTACCAGTTACGTTGCCGACTTTGGGGTCAATCCAACCAGAGCCTTGAAGATTGTACTGGATGGATCTACCTTGCTTCATCCATGGCACTGCTTGAGTGGCCGGCATTGGGGGTAGCGTGAGAGTCAATATGTTTGTCTGGTAGACTTGCATGCTCACATCAACGTGGCTGGATCCATACCCGCCCGAATCAGACCAACTGTCGCTTGAGGAGCCCTCAATTCGCATTAGTAGCCCGTTAGAATCGTTGCTGATCCACAATGCAACATTGATGTCCAGAGTTTCACTGTGGCTTCCGCCGTCCCAGTGAAGAGATGTAGAGTTTAAAAGTTGTATTGTCTGTATTCCAAGAACTATTTCCGTCTTGTTGACTGTGAAGATGAGCGGTTTACCGTAGAACGGGGTGGAGATCGATACCTTGTTGTTGAGCTTCAGACTGGTTGCGGTGGGCAAGTAGAAGAAGCATGCGGCTCCGTTGAGACTTGAGTTATGTCCAGATGAGTCTGCGACCTTCCCGGCAGAGGTATCCAGTTTGTACCAGAGACCCGAGATTCCTGGGATTGCTTTGCCGGTGAAGAACTCGCTGAGAGAAAGGCTGAGATTCGAGTAGGATGCGCTAATGGTGCTGACAGCTAGGTTTGCGACCAATATTACGTCAGTGTTGTTGCCGACAGGATGCAACGAATCAGTCTCGGATGATGAGAAATGTCCGTTGTAGGATGCATATTTGCTTGAGTCCGGTATCCATGGTGCATTGCTGCTGTAAATGGTCGGTGCGTAGCCATTAGCTTCAGCGGTCGGTGCAATGGTCAGCGGTCCTAAACTTAATATGAAGACAAGTAGTAGTGGTAGAAATTTGGCTTTGCTATTCACAGAAGTATGTCCCTCATTTCCTAATTCTTTAAGGTTATCATATATAGAGAAGCATTTTGGAAATAAACTTTCCCATAGATGTTTCTCTTTGATGCGCCCGGGGGAGACTGGGCCGCTGTTTTCTCTGTGAGTTTATTGTGTCGACCCCTTTGCTTGGAGAGTATCTATCCGTATTACGTCAACCCACAGAATGAATGAATATTGACCTGATCTGTCCAGCTTCCCTCCTATCTGCAGGTGTTATTTGTTTCTTGTGAAACCAAGCTCATTTATGCGGAGACCCTGTTCGATGCTATTTGCTTCCATTTCATTCGCACCAAGACCCTCGGAATTTTGGCGGTCTGTTGAGTCCCAATTGTTTACCCAGCTATTTATAAAAGGATGCAGACATAGGTTCTCTGTTTTCTTTGTTTTTCCTTCTTTAGAGGGCGTTTTTCGATGACTCCTGGTAGCGAGCAAGGACCTAAGGATGTCGGTAGAAAGGAATCAGGCGGAGGCGAATCGAAGGATTTCTACGAATCATTGCAGGCGTCTCTAGACGAGATTAAGGAGAGCCTTGAGCGATTGACGAGATCTGTTGGCGAACTGAATTCCAAGCTGAGATCAACTGGAGACGTGCTGAAGTGGGTTCTTGAGGCTCTTTCGAGGAGGTCTGAGGAGAAGGAGGTTATGTATCTGAAGAGTATTGAGGCGTCGAACGAGCTGCTCAGCAACTTCATGGCTTTTGTCAACTCGAGAGTGAAACCGGTGGCTGAGGGAGTCTCTCCCGGAACTAAAGAGAAGCTACTGAAGAAAGAAGTTCCAGCAAAGGAAGCCACTTTGGCTTCATCCAAGAAAGGGGAGGAGTACTTGGTGAAACCTTCTCTTGTTAGGAAGCTCCAAGAAGAAGAGGGAAAAGACAAGGATAAGAAGAGTCGATGAAAACGGATCCCATTTCTGAACCTGTGTTAGGGATCCTCAGTTCTGCCTCTTTCTCGACCTTAGGGTTCTCTCAGATGGTTGCGAACTTTATTGCTTTTTCTTCGCAGACGTCTTTGCATACGAGGCACATTATGCACTCTGGGTGTTTGCTGAATCTTTTTTCAGAGCTGCTGAATATTGGGACGTCCATTGGGCATGCCCTCTCGCATTTCTTGCATTTATCACCGTGGCATTTTACGACGTTTCGTTCGAGTCCAATAATCGTGTACCTGTTCATGGGTGCCATTAAGGCTGAGATTGGGCATAGGAATCTGCAGAACATTCGCGGGATCCAGAGCGCACCACCAAGAGAGATGACTAGTATAACGACTCTTAGCCAGAGCAGGATGCTCCAACCCACTATCAAAGGTTTGCCTTGAATTATCAGCTGTGGTATTATTGCGAACAGAGTGTCAGCTGGAGAGAGCAACGCGAAGGGAACGTCGGTGAACAGTCCGATAGCACTGGCTACATATTCTCGACTACCAAGCACTACTGAGGCACCCACCACCCCAGACACAAACAGCACTATGATAAGAATATAGTACTTGAACCGGGAGGCGCTTCTCACCGTCTTGGGGGACAATGTAGCTCCTTTGAACTTGATTGCACTTCGTATGTAACCAACTATATCCTGTGCGAAACCAAATGGACAAACGAATGCACAGAAGCCTTTCCCAATGATCACCGCTGACAACAGGAAGACAGCGAGAGCTATTGCTAAGAGGAGTGGAATAGCCGCTGAAATTCCGTACTGTAGCGCATCGAAGGCACTTACTGCAGTAACTCCCGGCTGAGCAGAACTTGAAAGTACAGGGATCACTGATAAGGGAAAGGCCAAAGATGCAAGTTGAAATAGCCCGGCACTCAGTAGCACGAAGAAGATCACTTGGAGGGAGAATCTTATTATTCTCAGGGTGGGGATATGCATATGTTTCTTGTGAGCAGAATCTGTGGAGGGAACTTGCTCCTTTTTGTCTTTCCTCTTTTCTCCTTTTCCAGCCAACGTCACATTCCACCTGCGTCGTGCGGCTGATATTGAATGAAGCCGCTGTTGCTAAAGCGGAAAGCCGCCAAAACCTGGGTATGTCGAGAGATTATGGGCAAAACTGTAGAAACTGTTTATCGCTCCTCCTAAGTCAAAGCTCAATGCGAGAGCAATTAATATCAATCCAAGGCACAGAACGATCAACCTGACAAGTGAAATTCCCATAATGGTCTACCCCGCTTGGTTTATTACCGTGCATAATTCGACTTTCTCTTATATTAATGCTTTTGATTCAATATCCCAAACCATTATTTGTTGATGTCCGACAAGGAATAGTAGACGGAAACACGTGAAAATTCACAGAGGAGCGGCCTTGGATCTATGAGAGTTAAGGCAGTTCTCTTTGATCTTGGCGGAACGCTAATCGACGCAACAGAGCTTTACGAAACTTTCCACAGGATACTTCAACTCAAAGGTATTAAGAGGTCAAGCCATGATGTCGAGAAAGCCATGCGTGAGGCCGAGTCAGAGCTAAAGAGGGAATTTGGGGACGATGTTCCTAAGGACACCGACTACTATGTGCGGTGGAATCTCAATGTTTTGCATCGTCTAAGAATTTTTGATCGAGACGCCGAACTTGCAGAGGAGATCGATAAACACTGGTTTGATTACATGGAGATCAAGCCGCATACTGGCCTTCACAATGTTCTTAATAGACTCGCGGATTCTGGTGTCAAGTTAGGCATAATCACTAATGGGTACGAATCAGACCTCGATAAGATACTGCCAAAACTCGATCTGGAGAATTTCTTTGATATTCTTGTGGCTACAGACACCATAGGAAAAAAGAAGCCTGACCCAGAGATCTTCCTATACGCGCTCAGGAAACTCAAGGTTTCGCCTGGCGAGGCTGTTTTTGTTGGAGACGAGTACGAGATTGATTACGTTGGAGCTAGTAAGGCTGGCCTAATTCCTTTCCTGTTTGAAGTGAAAGGAAAGAGAAAGGAGAAAACCATGCCACAAGGAATCAACGTTGTGCATAGACTGCCAGAATTACTCTCAAAGATTGACCTGTAACACCGTGCAAGATCATTCAGAGTTATCGTTTCTTTCTCTGATTCTCTTCTATGTAGTCCTCTAGCCTCTTCTCAAACGCTGTTCTGGCGCCGTAGCCTATTGAAGTAGCGAAGGTATTGAAGTCAACCAAATCGACTCCCTTGGTTAGAGCTTTCTTCTGAATTTGTCTTAGAACGTCTCCAACAATGAAGTATACTGGAGCGTATCCTACTCGATCCAAGAACATGAATGTCTGGTTGAAAATGGTTTTCTCTTGAATTCCTGTCGTTTTGCTTGCCCACTTTACGAATTCTGTTACTGTTTGTTTTCCCATGTTAACTCGTGAATCGAATATGGCTCTAAGGAACCGTACAACCCTCCAATGCATCAGAACAAACTCATTCTCAAGCAAAGCGTCACCCAAGTCTCTGTCGCCCTTCACAGCATCCAGGAAGTCCTTTTCATCATTTGAAAGCTTGCTCTCATCTTTGCCTGCAAGTCTCTTGAGGAGAGTTAGAAATTCATATTCCCTGTGGAATGATATGCCATCGCTGATCGCGTACCCAAGGTACGTGTCAAATAAGTCGACCACTACGGGCTTACCACCGAAGGCTGTAGATGAGTTTTGATAGTGCACACAATGTCCCGTCTCTTCGTGTACTATTGTTTGAATCATGTCTGCTGCACCCGTTGCTGGAGATCTTTTCTCATCTGTCGTGAGGAAGAAGATCGAGAAGGGTTTATCAGTCAGCAGGTCAAAGGCCATAGTCGCCGCCGTGGGTATGAAGTTCACTAGATACGACGGTGTCTCAATCACCCTAGTATCATACTTTGGGGTTATTCTTACCAGATCTTCTCCCAGCACTGCTAGTATCTTCTTCCTAATGGTAGAAACAAATTCCATGATCTTGGCTTTGGGTATCTCAGAATTCTTGATTATGCCTTTCGTAACCTCCTCTACGGTAGGTTCGCACCCATAGAGCTTGGCAAGCTTTCCAACGATTTTCTTGAATAGCGGCAACTCCTTCTTCAATTGTCTTAGAGCTTTTGCCTCGATCTGCTGGGGCGTCTCATAATAGTCAAACATGTATTTCAAAATCTTCGGGTAGGCCGCTTTATGGCCTAGGTCTCCTCCACGCTTTTCGAGTATTGGGAAAACCTCGGTGAAGTCTCCCTCAACTATTCCCTCAACGAGGAAGGCTTTTCGGTATTCGTTCACAACTTCTATGAGCTCTGATATCTTCTTGTTCAGAGATTCGTCTTTAGATTCATTGCTGATTGTCTTTAGTATTCCTTTCAATTCGTCGCAGGTCTGACAGGTGACCACTTTGAGCTCTGTGGCCCATTTTCTTCCTTCCAGCATCTCCGTGCTTGCTGCAATTGCTCTTTTGATGTTCTCTGCTAATTGCGATATGTGTTGAGGGTTAATGCCTTCCTTCACGATGTGCGCAAAGGCGACATCTCTCGCGGTTGAGACAACCTTGTGGGGCTCTTGAAATTCTAGTGTCATGTTCATGCACTGCAGTAATTTTCTCTGGTTAACCTGTTTTGCTTTCCTAAGTACTGTTTCTATTCTTGCTTTCAGTGAATTGACATTAGTGTCACTTGGAATGAAGAGTTTTCCAGCATATTCTCCGAGACCAGCAGTAAAAGCTGCTGCTGGGTCGAACTCTTTCCATATCTCAAATATCTCTTTCTCAACCTGAGACATTGAAGACAACAGTGGGTTCATACCAGTCATTTTCGCTCTAACCTCCGCACATACTCGAAACCTTAACACAATCAATTTGACAATAGCGCAGTCAGTGTAGTTCCTGTGAACGATTCACGTAAATAGACTTTGCTGTTTCTATGATGCTGCTCTAATTTATTCAATGAGGACAGTCACGGGCTTGCGAGAATACTTTCTCTAGTTCACTGATTAGGTTTCTCTACGAAAGGTATTTATCACATATGTCTGCTTAACTTTCCTTTGCCCGGTAGCGATTGCTGCAACCGTAGTGACTGCAGCGTTATCACTGTAGGGAGGTAACAGACGCTTCTCATGCGCTCGAATACTTGAATGGTTTATTGGAGAGTATCTAATATGAATAAACTTGAGATGAAGGTACTCAATATCTTGGCGAAAGAGTTTGAGTACGCCCAAGGATTGCATGTTGAGATCTCGAAATTGCAGCGACTCATGGAACTGAAAAAGGAGCTTGATCCAATACTGCTTGCCTTGGAGGAACAGAATATGGTAAACCTCTACAAGGAAGGCGAAAAGATCAAGCTGGCCAAGATCACTTGGAGAGGATTGAATGAGGTCGGTGAGGTCTCACTGAAATATGGATTAGGCAAGAACTATTACAAGAACTATGATATCGAAATCTAAAGCGAGGTTAAACATAATGGATTACATGCCATGGTGGAGTGAAAGAACCCGAAAATTCGCGGATGAGGTTGAAGCATTCGTTGATGCGGAGCTTGTACCGATGGCGATTAAGCTTCAGGAAGAGAACAAGGATCCAATGTCCATTCAGTGGAAGGCGAGCAAGATCTGCATCGATCATGGATTTCACCCGCTTAGTATTCTGACTGAAGAGCAGTACGGCGGACGTGATCAAGGCTACACAGGTTACACAATATTGAATGAGGAGATTGGGAGATGCATGCTAAATGTCAACCCGCTTCTTACAAGTGTCTTCGGCGCCGGACCAATCCTGTTGTATGGAACTGACGCTCAAAAGAAGGAGTTCCTTGTTCCATTGATAAAAGGTGAGAAGTGGGCCAGTATCACAGTAACAGAGCCGGATGTCGGTAATGATGCAGCGGGCGTGCAGTTACATGGTGAGCAGGATGGAGATGAATGGGTACTTAATGGGTGGAAGCGGTTCATCACGCTTGCAGCTCTCTCCGATTTATTGCTATGTTATGCGAACACGGACCCCTCTATGAGGGGTACACATCGTCACTTGACTGCCTTTGTCGTGCCACGACGTGATTCTGGGATAACCATTGAGAAGATCAATAAGCTGGAGGGCGATGTTGAGATGGCGAATTCGGTCGTGCGTTTCCGTGATGTTCGCGTACCCGCCAAAAATATGATCCTGGAACCTGGAGACGGTTGGACGGTCATGACTTCTGCCTTGAATATTGAGCGAATGGGTATTGCAGGTGTGGTCGGGCAGGCGCGCTGCCTCCAAGAAATCGCACGGGCTTATGCACGCAGGCGTGTGCAATTTGGACAACCTATTTCCCGATATGAAGGTATACAGTTGCGAATGGCTGAAATGACCATGAGGCTTGAAACAGCGAGGGCGTCCATCTATTATCTTGCAGATCTTCTCGATAAGGGTGAGGCAGACATGTTCCAGTTTGGAGCCAAGTCTGCAGCGACGAAGATTTACTGCACGCAGTCGCTATTTGAAATCGCCCAGCAATGTGCTGCCATTTGCGCCGGAGATGGATACACTAATGAATTCAATATTTATAGCGTGATCAAAAATGCGCTCCTAATGCAAATTGCAGGCGGATCCAACGACATTCTAAGAATCTTCATTGGCAGAAACGAATTCATTAGAGATGTTGATGAGCGGTATCTACCTCGGGCATTGCGAGGTGTCACGAAAGAGGAAATCGAGGATCTATAAAAAAGCGATTCATAGAATCAAATCGGCTTATGATGAATGAAGGAGGCAAATAAGAATGGGAGAGTATGAGTCGATCCTCTATGATGCTGAGGAAGAAGTAGGCTGGATCACAATCAACCGACCTGAGAGGCGCAACGCATTATCGCGACAGGTCTGGGCGGAGATCATGGATGTACTTCTAAAGACGGAAGACGACATTGGAGTGAGAGTCATCGTCCTGACAGGGAAAGATCCTTCGTTTTCTGCGGGACTTGATATCAAGGAAATGTCTCAAACTGGCTTCAAAGGTTTGGCAGACTTCTTGGGGATCTTACTCGACCCGAATGAGATCTTGATGCGGTATCCAAAACCCATGATCGCAGCGATCAATGGACACGCCTATGCGGGCGGTCTAGAACTAACCTTGTTCTGCGATTGCGCCATCGCTAGTGAGAAGGCAGTCATGGGTTTCTGGGAGAATCGCCGGGGACTTGCCAGTGGAGTGGCCTTCCTCTTCCTACCAGACATGATTGGGATGAGATTCACAAAAGAACTTCTTTTGACTGGCAAAATCATCAACGCAGACGAAGCGTACCGCATGGGTCTAGTTAACAAGGTCGTGCCCCACAATAAGCTGCATGACGCGGTTATGGAAATGGCGAATGACATGAAGATGGTTGCCCCGCTATCTCATAAGGCTACCAAGAAGTGGTTCTTTGAGGGACGTCATCTCAACCCAAACAAATGCATTGGCTCCCTGTGGGAGACCTTCTGGGAACTGTTCCACAGCGAAGACGTGATCGAAGGGTTCACCGCGTTTATGGAGGGGAATAGAAAACCGGTATGGAAAGGAAAATAATCTTAGTAAACCAGTGAAAATACTGTTAGGAGGAATGTGAACAATGGGAGTAAAGGAAGACTTAATGCAAGCCCTCAGCAAATGGGCTTCGAAACTAGACGATCCTAGCTATAAGGAACGCTTCAAAGGATTCGACAAGACCATGCAGTTCAATTTCACGGACGCGCCCGTAAACCTCTTGATGGTTTTCAAAAACGAGACATGCACACTCAAAGAAGGATCTGTGCCCAACCCCGATGTTGTCATAACAACTGCAAGCGATACCATCATAGGAGTAACCCGAGGAGAAATAAGTCCGACGAAGGCATTCATGAGCGGAAAGCTCAAGGCTAAGGGCAATATGAAAGACATGCTCAAGATCCAGATGCTCATGAAATAGGCTCATCTTGAGCAGAATTGGCTTTTTCTTTTCTATTTAACAGAACGAAGGCGAATAAGAAATGCAGTTTGAAACTCTCTTATTTGAGAAAGAAGGTAGCGTTTGCATTCTGACACTGAACAGACCCGAACGTTTGAATGCAATCAGCGGTACCATGTTTGAGGAAATTAAATCAGCACTCGATCAGATCAAAGCAGATGATGAGATCCGAGTAGTAGTCATTACAGGTGCAGGTAGGGCATTCTCGTCCGGTGGGGACTTCAAAATAGACTACAGCCAAGCTGGGCAAACAGAAGATATCGACGTTTCCCAGAAGGAATTGGTGTTGAAACTCATCACCATTGACAAGCCGATCATTGCTGCAATCAACGGGCTTGCATTGGGCGCAGGGTTAAACATTGCTCTGAATTGTGATCTAGTCTACGCGAGTGAGACAGCTGAAATGGGGACTTTCTTCATTAAGCGAGCGATTACGCCTGAAATGGCCTCTACTTACTTGTTGCCACGTAACGTTGGCATTCATAAGGCGAAGGAGTTGATCTTTTTCGGCGATAAGATTAGCGCCCAAGAAGCAAAGGCCATCGGCTTGATAAATGATGTTTTTCCAGACGATGTCTTCATGGAAAAAGTCAAGGAATTGGCACAACGGCTGGCTCACGGTCCCACATTCGCAATAGGTCTTGCTAAGCGGGCAATCCATGCATTATTGATGGACAAGATTACTCAAGCGCTCGATAATGAGGCAGCGAATTTGTGGAAGGCGTTTGATTCGGAGGACTTCACCGAGTCTCTATTAAGTTTCATGGAAAAACGTGAGACGAACTATAAGGGTAAATGAAACCCATTTTTCTCTCAAAGTAAAGAGGAAGCGAACACGGAATGAATCAGGTGACTTAGAGGTGGGAACATGGCGTTAGGGGAAGAGCTTGAGCCATTTTTCAGACCAAAGTCACTGGCGATTATCGGAGCGTCAGACGATCCGCTAAAATTCGGAAACTGGGTAACAGCCACCGTAGTCAAGAGCAATTTCAAGGGAAGCTACTACCTTGTCAATCCAAAAGGCAAAGAGATCATGGGCGTAAGGACTTACACAAGCATCAAGGACATTCCAGGGTCAGTTGATTTGGCTGGGATTATTGTTCCCTCGGACTCAGTGCCCAAAGTCTTGGAGGAATGTATGGAAAAAGGCGTAAAAGGCGTAGTGATCTTCACATCTGGGTTCAAGGAAATTGGTGAAGAGGGCGCCAGACGGGAAAATGAACTCCTGGAGATTGCCAGAAAAGGTCACGTCAGGATCGTCGGACCCAATTGCATGGGGATCTACAGTTCAGCGGTTAATCTGAATATTACAATTCTTTCTTCGAACGTGCCGGGTGGAGTGGCGTTCATCAGCCAAAGTGGGGGATACGGAGCAGAGATATTCGGAACAATGATGAGCAAGGGTGTCTCTTTCAGCAAGTTCATCAGCACCGGCGACAAGGCGGACCTCAAAGACTGGGAATACCTCGAATACCTCCGAACTGACCCTGATACAAGGGCTATACTCATGTACATCGAGGGATTTGAAGAAGGAGAAGGGCGAAAGTTCTTCGAAATCGCGCGTAAAGTCACATTGGAAAAACCCATTTTTGCCATAAAGATTGGTAGAACAACGGCAGGTGGCCTTGCAGCCAAATCCCACACTGGAGCATTGGCAGGTGAGGATGCAGTCTTTGATGCTGCGTTTAAGCAAGCTGGGATCATTCGAGCAATGAATATTGAAGAACTCTATGATTACATCAAAGCCTACATGAGCCAACCTTTGCCCAAAGGGAATCGAGTTGGGATGCTCGTTGGTAGTGGAGGTCTCGGGAGTGCGGCTGTGGATGAATGTGTTGAGCGGGGTCTCCTAGTTCCACCTCTGGAGGCAAGAAACCAAGAGAACCTCAGAAGCATACTACCTCCATTTGCTGCAGTAACCAACCCAGTAGACTTCACTGCCTCGGGGGCACCAACCCTCTTTACAAATATGGATATTCTGAAGGAGGTTTTTCAGGACCCAAACACGGACTCATGGTTCTTTGGCTTTACTGGAACCGCGGTTGCTGGCCTTGACGAGATAATTGAGACATTCAAGCCTATGATTGACTCGATCGACTCCAAGGAGATCATGGGAGACATCAACAAACCTTGTGTAGGTTGTATCGGAGAAAACGACAGGTTCATACGGCCCTTCATCGAAAAAATGTTTGGCCCTTTGTTCTTCCCTACCCCCGAACGTGCAATCCGCGCATTGGGAGCCCTTTGCCGATTCAAGCAGATCCTCGAAGAAAGAGCATCGGTTGAAAAATCCGTAGAATTCAAAGGAAATGACAGCATCTGTCAAAAAGCAATAGCTAGTGCCCGAAAAAGTAATCGAATTGAGCTAACAGAGATTGAATCAAAGCAGATTCTGTCGGCCTATCAAATCCCGGTTACAGCCACATTTCTCGCAAGAAACAAGGAAGAAGCGGTAAGATACGCTGAGCAGATTGGATACCCTGTTGTTCTCAAAATAACCTCCCCCGACATCCTTCACAAGTC
>JAHPYV010000275.1 GCA_019058495.1 Promethearchaeati archaeon | reverse complement strand
ACAGCCCCCAATAACCGAGATGCTGACACGAACCATATCAATGGAGCAGGCGCCCATGAGAGAGATGGTTGGTTTGACGAAAGGCGCGTTGAACGTTGTTGTTGAGAACTCCTCTGGCCTTGGCATCGAGGGCGCAAGTGTCGTCTCCACCTCCCAACCTACATGGTTGTTCCCTTAAGCATTCTTCTCTTGCTCGCATAACGAAAATCGATCTGCAAAGAAGAGGATGCCAGAGTTGAAAGACCTAAAATAGGTGCTCATAGCGCGATGAGCCATCAACCGGCTTTTGACAGGGAGAAGAATTGTAGGCTTCACCCGAAGACTCGACAGAACCCATAGGCGCACCATTTAAGAATTGTTCGACCGATGGTGGAATTTTAAGCTCGGATTGGGCAGGGTGAGTCATTGATATCCCATCCTTACCCAAAATGCATTACAATTTCGCTCGATTCCTCCTCATTTTTGCCATACCAAGCGCGCAACATTTTTGCCCAAAGACGGCGTTACAATTGCTCAATTTTTGCCCTATTTCAACACATGAAGCAGTCGAAGTTTCAGTAACTCTAAACGGTAGTCTAAACCTATCCCCCCGCACTTTCCCTAAAATTAGCTTATTTTACGTCTCTTTTTCCGAAAGGCTTTGTGAGCAGACAAAAACAAAACAATTTAATGTCAGGCATGAAATAGATTTATCGATAACTGATTAGGGAAGGATAGTTAATGAGACAAGAATGACCAGCGCGCGCACTAAGCAACCCAGTAGCAAGCCTTGGCTTCTTGTGAGTGGCTCACTTGAACACCGGCAACTGTTGAACGCTCAACATAAAATCCTAGACGCTTCCGTGAATGATCTTGAAAGAATCTGGAAGAATCAGAAGCAGAACACGTGAAGGTTGGAAAACCCGTCGGCACACTCCAAGATCGGGAACTCGCCGTAGAACTCGATGCAGATCAAAGAACGCTGTTGAGCTAGCCAAATCCCCAGCGAGTGATTCTTGATGGAACGATTTTGATTATTTTCCTCTTGTGAGGGTCTTTTGGCGTGAGGTCAGAGTTGGCCCATTGCATGTATTGTGGGTATTTCTGTATTAGTAGTTTCCAGCCGTACATAAACTCGGCTTTGTCTTCATGGTAGTTTAAGATCTTGGAATCGCCGTAAATCAGGAGTCCGCAGAGAACCTTCCATTCATTGCTTTCTTCCACATATTTATCAACCAGGACCGATGCTTTGCTGCCGTCTTCCAGATTCTTCAGCCTCTTGCAGCCAACATGGAGTGTTGTGTAGATGTTCTTGCGATCAAAGGCGAAACAAACAGGAACGACATGAGGCGAATTGCTTGTCATGTTAATTGTAGCCATTCTGGCAATCCTTTCTGATTGCAAGAAAGCTGCTTCCTTTGCCGATAGCATTTTGTTCAACCACAATCCAACAGTAACAGCTAATTGATATAAAGCCAGGGCTCGCTATTTCCAGAAAGATGGTCTCTTCCATCATGGTTCTTAATCGAGCTTGATCCCCCTGTTCTCAGAGAAGATGGAAAACCGTTACTGAGTATCGGATCTCTAGAGATGTCTCCCGAACAACGAAATCTAGGTTCGTATTTCTTATCTTACCCAAAAGAATACGAATCAAACTGGCCTAAAAAGACAGATGGAACTTACCTCTATCTTATAGAATCTCAGTTCCCAATATAAGCGGAAATATCGTGCGGTTAACGCGTGAATATTCCCTTTTCTTAATTTTCCATTTATTATTTATGGGTAGGGCCGATTGTGGCTAGGGCGTCGAGCGGTTTCTAAAGACTTTGGTGAGGTAAGAACTTTTCGTGAGAAGTCCTCAGAGCGCGCGCAACCATAACAGTCACAAGATTGGCAGTGCAGAACTCGCCCACAGCATAAAAGCGTTCCAGTAAAAAACAGAATTATTCACACCTTATGTGTGCTACCCTATCGCCCTCATTTTCACTTTAAACATCGGTGTGTCGTGTATGTTGCTTGAAGACCGCCTGTTTCTTGGTTAGCACCCTCGTGGTTGCAACTGAGGTGGGTTAAGTGAAGTACTCGCTCGAAAAACCGCTTGCAAACCGAAGAAGACCGTGCACTTGCATTTGTGTGAGATATGGGAACTAACACGTTATTGCCCCTTAAATAGTACCGGCTGCTGACGCTAATCTTGAATGAGAAGAAACAATCTGGCGGTCACCACGTACTAGGCTCCCAGATCATGAACACGATCAACAGCCAAAGCGAAGGTGGGAATAACAACAGTGGCAAAGAGGAGGAGATTGCGGTCAGGTTGCATCTGAAGATAACAGCCTGATTCGCTGCTATTGTGACTTGGTGGCGTCGAGAGATAGGGGTCTGATCGTCCACGAGAACCCGGAGCACAGTTTCTCGAAGAACATCGGCCTCGTGGCAGATCGCTTACTGCACCGGGAAGAGGAGTCTAGGAGGATGTGAAGACGGGTGAGTTGAGGAGAAGGAGGTCGAAGCAGGAGGAGGTGATGGAACAGAAAAGTTGGATGAGAAAACCTGTTAACGGGTGATGAGATGAGCTTCTGACCAAATCATCCCCTTCCACATCAGCCGAGGTTCGTTTCAGTGTGTTGTTGGGGGGTGAACTGTCAGAGGTGATGCAGGCGAGAAAGTGAGAGTGAGCGAGAGGAGAGAGCAGAGAAG
>JAHPYV010000061.1 GCA_019058495.1 Promethearchaeati archaeon | reverse complement strand
GCGTTGACCCAAGCTACCTAGAGTTCGTGAATATCAGGGAGCAATGCACGTTTGTCCACACCGATAAACCTGAAGAAGCATTGGTCAAGGCCAAGGCCCTAATCAGAGCAGCAGTTGAGCGAGTAAAGCTGCTCGAGAGCATCCCCACAAAGGTAATACCGGTACTCCAGAAGGCACTTGTCGTTGGTGGCGGAGTCGCTGGACTTCAAGTTGCGCTAGACTTGGCTGACAAGGGAATGAAAGTGTACCTAGTTGAACGCGAACCATCCATCGGTGGGCACATGGCAAAACTGAACAAGACCTACCCAACAGACGATTGCTCAATCTGAATCTTAGGGCCCAAGATGGTGGAACTGGCACATCATCCTAACATTGAACTAATCAGTTACAGCGAAGTTGAGAAAGTAGAGGGATATGTCGGTGACTTCAAAGTCAGAATCAGACAGAAACCCCGATACGTAGAACGAGAGAAGTGCAATGGCTGCGGTGCTTGCGTTGATGTCTGCCCCATTCTTGCACCGAACGAATTTGATGAGGGATTTGGGACTAGAAAAGCCATCTATATACCATTCCCACAAGCCGTACCAAGCACATACACGATCGACATGGACAGATGCATAAAGTGCAGACTCTGCATCAAAAAGTGCGAGCCAAATGCCATCAACCTAAATCAAGAACCAAAAACTATTGAACTACAAGTTGGAGTCATCATCCTTGCAACGGGGTTCAAAGAGTATAAGCCGATCGGTGAGTACGGTTACGGGAAATATGAGAACGTAATAACACAACTCGAACTTGAACGAATAACAGCGCCAAATGGTCCAACAGGCGGCAAACTTGTCCGTCTTTCAGATCTAATGGCCCCAAAAAGGATAGCAATGATACAGTGCGTGGGATCTCGAAGCATGGACGCCAATCAGTACTGCTCGGCTGGAGTCTGCTGCATGACTGCTATCAAGAATGCTAGGTTCATCAAACATTACTACCCAGATACCGAGACAACGATTTACTACATTGACATCAGGACGGCGTGTAGGGATCACGAAGAGTATAACAGGGAAGCTAGAAACACTGGAGTGCGATTCGTGCGAGGCAAAGTTGCTGAGGTCGTCGAGGATCCCTTGACGAAGAACCTTGTGCTCTCCGTTGAGGACACCTTGACAGGAGAAGTCTTCGAAACAGAAGCTGATATGGTAGTTCTCTCCACTGCAATGATCCCTCCTACAAAACTGGATGAGTTGAGGGGACTACTGAAAGTCGAGCGAGCACTCGATGGGTTCGTCAAGGAGTTCCACTTGTGCCTGGCGCCAGTCGACACGAAGAAACTTGGTGTATACATAGCGGGAGTTGCCCAAGGTCCGAAGTCGATCCCCGAGGCAGTCGGCTCAGCGAAAGGAGCTGCCTCATCCGCCGGAACACCTATGATTAACAAGCAGGTTGAAATCTCGTTGGTGCGCGCAGTTGTCGATGAACAGAGATGCTCTGGATGCGGACTATGCGCCGAAATATGCTCCTACGGAGCCATAGCCATGAAAAACAGGATCGCTGTTGTCAATGAAATGGACTGTAGAGGAAGCGGCGCCTGTGCAGCGATATGCCCTTCGTCAGCAGTATCTCTTAGACACTACAAAGACGAGCAATACGAAGCTTACATAGACACATTATTCGCAGACCAGTAGTTGAGTTGAAGAGGTTGGATGGAATCGTGACTTTCGAGCCAAGAATAGCAATGTTCCTCTGTTGGAAATGAGGGTATGGCGCAGCGGATACGGCAGGAATCGGGAGAATACAATACCCCTCGAACGTTAGAACGATCCGTGTGCCTTGTGTTGGGCGAGTCGATGGAGACTTAGTTGTCAGAGCATTGAGAAAAGGCGCTGACGGAGTACTAGTGGTAGGCTGATACGAAGGAACGTGCGATTACGAGAAGGGTAACATTATTGCAAAGAGCCAAGTCCAGCACGTTAAGCGAATCCTTGAGTTCCTAGGCATCGGTGCAGACAGAGTTCAGTTCCACAATTGCTCTTCAGCTGAAGGAGAGAAATTCGCTGAAATAGTCAAGGCAGCCGTTGAAAGAATCCGGTCTATGGGCCAGAACCCCTTCAAGGCAGAACCCGCCAATTAGAATGACCAACATGAGTAAACAGTAATGTGTCATGATTGGGACTTACTCTGTAAGCGAGAGTAATGGCGGAATAACTTATACAGCCAATAAATCACTATCAAACGCTTAATATCAGGAATGGAGTTGGTGAAGGTGAGTGAGGAGAGATCCTACGCCACATGTCGTCTCAGTGAGGAGAACCGCGATCATCCAGTGGAAACCACGATCCTAGCTCTGTACAAGGTTTTGCTAGAAAAAGGAGATGTAGATGCATTTCTGACCTTCACCGAAAAGAAACAAGGCGGTGGAATGCAAGCTATCTCAGTTGAAGCATCTACTGATGTCTCGCGTCTTGACCACCTTCTCTTCTCACAATACTTGGTGGCCGGACTGCCAAGACTACTTAGCATTCCTAAGGTTATCCATTCTCAACTTAGGGGATGCTTCGACAAGAAGATCGCGTTGCTAGCTCGTCCCTGTGAGATTGAAGCGCTCGTTGAACTGTCAAAAAGAAATCAAATCGCTTTTGAAAACTTATTCATAATTGGTTTAGAATGTCCAGGATGTGTATCTTTATCGGACTTACTTACCGCCGCCAAGAAACAAGGAGTAGACCCTTCAAAGATCGAATATTGTGAGATGACACCGAGCGAGGTTGCAATCAGGGAAACTGCAGGAAAGAGTGTGGTACTGAAGCTAGACCAAAACATGAAGTTGAGAGAGTGCTGCACGAGATGCAGCTACCGGGAGCCGCCTATATGTGACGTAACGCTCTCAGCATGGCGTAGAGTTCTTTCGAGAAATCCAACCATCTTGATTAGACCCGTGACAGAGAGAGGGAAATCCTGCATTGAGTCTGCCAAAACACAGGGATCGCTTATCGCGGCAAACGACTCTGAGCTTTCAGAAAAAGGGCAAATAGACTCCACAATTAGAAGCATTGAGAAGAATGCCTCTGAAGAATTGGCGAAGGAAAACGAGGAACTCGCAAAGCTTGAAGGGAACCAACGATTCAAACATCTGAAAGGGATGCTCGACCCTTGCACTAAATGCGGACTCTGCATCCGGGCTTGCCCAGTATGCTGGTGCAAAGACTGCATCCTTCTAAAGAAAATAAAAACCATTGATTCACTACTATTGCATGCAACAAGACTCGTGCACATGGGCGACACTTGTGTCAACTGTGGCAAATGCGACGAAAACTGCCCCAAGGGGATCCAGTTATCGAAGATATACTATGGATTAGCAGTAGAGCTTGGCAAGCTTACTGGATACAAACCAGGACTCGATCTAGTCCAATCTTCCCAGAGGTCAGGGAAAGTTATCCTGAGCAAGGGATAA
Source organism: Promethearchaeati archaeon (assembly GCA_019058495.1). Lineage (GTDB taxonomy): Archaea > Asgardarchaeota > Atabeyarchaeia > Atabeyarchaeales > Atabeyarchaeaceae > JAHPYV01. The sequence goes on along the minus strand of JAHPYV010000061.1, from coordinate 10,170 downwards.
GAGTAAATGGAAGATCAGCCTGCAGAGAACCGGAAGCAATCAGACCAATCACCAAGATGGATACACTTGATAATCACAGTGTGCAACATAATCTTTATCAATCAAGAAACGGTTACGTCTAAAAACGTTGATAGGGCTTAAAGGAGTCTCAGAGAAATGACGAACAATACCATGGTCGTCAAGAACGGCTGCGTTTATGATCCTTCTAACAGCGTCGACGGAGAAAGGATTTCGATCTTCGTAAGAGACGGTAAGATCGTTGATGAAGCTGACATTAAGACAACTGATTCCAAAGTCATTGATGCCAGTGGATGCATAGTCATGCCCGGAGGAGTCGACATCCACACGCATATTGCAGGACCTAAGGTTGATTCAGGAAGACTCCTAAGACCTGAAGATCACAGAAAAGATGTTGAGGCCAAGAGAGAAGGAATGAGATCTGGCGTTGGTTACTCTGTACCTTCCACCTTTACAACAGGGTATAGATACGCCAGAATGGGCTGGACTACGGTTATCGAGCCTGCCGTGCCACCTCTTAAAGCGAGGCATGTCCACGAAGAGTTTAATGACATGCCAATTGTCGACAAGGCATGCTATCCTCTATTTGGAGGAAACTGGTTTGTAATCGACTACATAAAGGCCAACGACCTCGATAAACTAACCGCATTCGTGGCATGGATGCTCAAGTCAACCAAGGGATACGCCATCAAGATGGTTAACCCAGGGGGAGTGGAGAGCTGGAAATGGGGTAAGAACTGCGATACAATAGACGAACGAGTACCCTATTTCGACATCACCCCGAGAGAAGTCATAACAAACCTTGCGAAGGTCAATGAAAGATTACATCTGCCTCACACTATCCATGTTCATCCCAACAACCTTGGTCACCCAGGTAACATCAAAGTAACACTCGAGACGCTTAATTGTGTGCAGGGCATTGCTGGTTCGTCTGGTAATGGTAGGGATTCTGTTTTTCACCTTACTCATGCCCAGTTCCATGCTTACGCGGGAGAAGATTGGAAAACCTTCTCATCTGCAGCAGACGAGTTAGTTAAGTATGTTAATGCTCACAATCACGTTACATTAGATATGGGACAGGTTGTGTTTGCTGACACAACTACTATGACGGCCGATGGGCCTATGGAGTATAATTTGCACAAACTGACTGGGCTGAAATGGGTTAATGCGGATGTTGAACTTGAAACAAGTGCAGGAATAGTTCCGTATGTCTATGTCAAGAAAGGAACTGGAGTCAATGCGATTCAGTGGGCTGTGGGACTCGAAATTGCACTGGGCATCAAAGACCCCTGGAGGATATACCTGACGACTGATCACCCCAATGGTGGACCGTTCACATCTTATCCAACCATAATATCCTGGTTGATGAGCAAGAAAAAGAGAGAAGCTATGCTCAAGGAAGTACATGAGCGTGCGACGTCCAAAACAACGTTACCGAACTATGATCGAGAATACAGTATTTCCGAGATTGCTATCATAACAAGAGCGGGGATTGCCAAGGCTATTGGAATGAAGAACAAGGGACACTTAGGTGTTGGTGCTGACGCTGATGTGGCGATTTACAATTTGGATCCTGTCAAGATTAATCCGTCTCAGGACCCAGATGCCGTTGAGAAGGCCTTTAAGAACGCCAAGTACACGATAGCTCGCGGCCAGATAGTCGTCAAGGATGGCCAGGTGGTCGCCTCACCGATTGGTAGAACCCATTGGCTCGACATAGAAGTTCCTGAGGACTGGACAAAAGCGATATACGAAGACCTTAAAGACAAATTCATGAAATACTACACAATAAACCTGCAGAACTATCCGGTACAAGATGAATACCTAGCCAACTCGTGTCCGGTGAAAATGGAACTGAAGAAGTGAGAAGTAAGGTAATAGATCTCAATAGATTCCAGACTGTGGAGGAAGAAGTCCCGTGGTCCAAGAAGTCGTTTTTACCCCCAAAAACATCAGCACAAGAGTTCCTATCGAAGCTGAAGTTATCAGCCCTGATACTGTTGCAGGAAAAACAGTGGAACAGATACTGAGCCTCACACTGTTCAGAGGAAATAGGCAGATCAAGGTGAAAGATGTCTTTGACGTTAAAGGAGCAAAGGCAGATAGTCCTGCGGATGTCCGTATAGTCATACAGGGAGACATTCCAACAGTTAAGAGAATTGGAGAAGGCATGACCGCCGGTGAAATAGTAATCAAGGGCAGTGCCGGGATGCATCTTGGGAACAGCATGAAAGGCGGTAAAATAACCGTCGAAGGAAACGCAGGGGACTGGGCTGGCGCCTTAATGAAAGGGGGTGAAATGATAATTAAGGGGAACGCTGGGAGCTACCTAGGTGCGTCATACCGCGGAGAGTGGAGAGGAACTTCGGGTGGCACAATACTCGTAGAGGGGAACGCTGGAAATGAGATTGGTACGTGGATGACAAACGGCAAGATAGTTGTGAAAGGCAGCGTCGGCCCCATGACGGGAATGCACATGAAAGGCGGTATCATCATAGTTCATAAAGATGCTGCACCACGAGTAGGTGGAGAAATGACAAAAGGAAAAGTCATAATTCTGGGCAGACTAGCGGAAGTACTTCCATCCTTCAAGAGCGAAGGACGAGTTCCTAACGTCAAGTCTGGGGAGGACGGCGGTGAAGAAATAGCTGGCCCGTTCAATAAATTTGTGGGAGACCTCGCAGACAACGGGAAAGGAGAGGTCTATGTTAGAGCATAAAGAAAACGATTTCTATTTCCAATTTTCAGGTATCACAGCAACTTGCCGGTGCTCTGTGCTGTGATCGAAACGTCTTCACGACCTATCCTTTACGATCCCTGATCTTTTTGGAAAGCAATATATTACAGTCTAACAGAAATAGTAGATATCATAGATTCTCAATCACTTCGTAGCTAAGAGATTTGAAGTAAATGAAGAAACTATGATAGCACAGTTCAAGGAGGTTGTGCGTTTATGGCCCAGAGCGAAATCAGCGTTAACCGTGGCGCCATGCGTTTGGTTGAAGAGATGATTGAAAGGCCCAACAGTCTAGGCATCAAGGTAACCAAGACAGGAAATGGAGCCACCGTGATTGATGCTGGCATCGATGCCGCCGGAAGCTTTGGTGCGGGAAGGTACGTGACCGAGGTTTGCTTGGGCGGACTAGGGAGAGCCAGTATGTCCATGACGGACTACGGTAATGGCTTGATACTGCCTTCGATCTTTGTCGAAACAGCATACCCAGCTATAGCGACTCTTGGTTCCCAGTTCGCTGGTTGGAGGATCAAAGACAAAGAGAAGAAATTCGTTGGCATGGGATCCGGACCAGCTAGGGCATTATCAATGGAGCCCAAGGAACTCTACGAGAAGATCTCATATGAAGACAAGGCAAGTGAAGCAGTCATAGTGATCGAGACAGAAAACGCCATCAACAACGACATAATTGAAGTAATCTCAACAAAGTGCGTGGTACAATATGCTTCCCTCTACGTGATTGTTGCTCCAACGAACTCAGTGGTCGGCTCAGTTCAAATCTCTGGCAGGGTTGTGGAAACAGGCATCCACAAATTGTCGGAGTTGGGATTTGACACTAAGAAAATCAGATATGCGTGTGGCGTTGCACCGATAGCGCCGATCCATCCGAATTCTGCGAAAGCAATGGGAAGGACAAACGACGTTATATTAGCCGCGGGAAGGGTATATCTGACTGTTGGAGCTAGTGAAGACGACAATTTGCCTGAGCTCATCGCTAGAGTTCCGTCATCATCTTCAAAGGACTACGGCAAACCATTTCACCAGATCTTCAAGGCAACTGGCTATGATTTCTATAAGATTGACCCTGGACTCTTTGCACCTGCAGAGATCACCATCAATGACATGAGCACTGGGAAATCGTTCCATGCAGGTAAAGTCGACGTCGAGCTGCTTAAGAAATCATTCGAGTATTAGTTACGGACAGAAAGTAGAGGTTGAGCTCCCGATTCTTTGACAAATCTACGAGTATGTGTTCAACTCTCTACTAGAGGATTCTGTAGATTGGGTGAGTTTTGCTCAAAGGTTTGATACCTTTAGACATTGCAGAATAAGCTATCATGGCGTCGGTCATGGCACATACTTTGAATACTCTTCTGGCACCCCTTATAGGCCCTATTATCAAGTAGTTTGCCCCGCTGTACTGCATAAGAGCGCAGGCGGCTGCATGGCAGGAACCAAAGTTCCTCTTCAACAAATCTAACCTCTTCGTCTTCCAAGAAAAGGTAGCATTTGCTGGAGCACAGCCAGCTGGTAAACCGATTTCGCTTCTTACCAATGAAAGTGCTTCGGAAGAAGCTCCCATACTCGGAACATCGAGGATGGCCACATCTATCAGAATGTTCTCAGCGCCCGATTTGCTAGCCCGATCTAGGAGCCCGCCACGAGTTAACGTTGCAAGAGAGCCTTTAGGCGACGGATCCCTTCTATCGAAAGCCTGCGCGATTACGTTCTTGACTCTATTCTCTCTAATCGCTTGGAATTCGGCTTCTGTTGTATTGAGGGAGACTGAATTCCAGATGGCTCTGCTTTGAAGCCCTACTGAGATCAAGTATTTGGTCACCGCGATACGAGTCTTAGGGTCTAGTGCGTCAAAGAGGAAGGGTGACTCATCAATTTCTTCGGACACGAATTCAATATACTTGATCATCGCCGCGGGTGTCGTTGCCATGATATCCACTGTGTAAGGGTTACCAGTCTCTTTGCTGATCCGATCCACTCGTCTAAGGTAGAGCTTAACTTTACCTTTGTCAAAGGATCCAGTTCGGTGGTCAAGAACTTCTTTCATGCGAGGATTGAATAGCGAAGGGATTATGACTGTAGGCAGTTGGCCCGATTGCCCTCCGAATCTGATTCCATGAATCTCTACCGTTTTCTGCTCGGTGCTGGACTTGGACAAGTTAGAACCCTCGGAACGCCACGCTATCTCTGCCCCTTCATCGGCAGTGTCATCGATCCTTTTGGCATTAGATATACGTTAGCCTTCTGGGTCATGATCGTTTTCATGGCTACGTGAACCAGTTGCTTTAGCGATCTGCTTTCTGAAGCATGTCGAAGGCTGATAGACCATTATAGATTTAACCCATTTAAAACTCTATATATGATGACGGAGGTGCGAGGAAATTTGGAAGCATCAATCATAAGAGTGGATCTTACAAAGCAGACCCATAAAGTCGAAAAAATAGGGGACGCAGTCCTCAGAAAATACATCGGCGGAAGAGGGCTCGGAGTCAGAATCCTCTACGACGAATTGAAGCCCAAAACAGACGCTTTGAAGCCAGAGAACAAGCTCATATTCATGACTGGACCACTAGAAGGAACCTACGTGCCAACAGCTGGAAGATTCCACGTTGTCACAAAATCTCCACTCACAGGTGGAATCGGGGACTCTAACTGCGGGGGAGACTGGGGACCCGAACTAAGATTCGCAGGATACGAAGGGATCATACTTGAAGGCAAATCACCAAAGCCGGTGTATCTATGGATCAACGATGGAGCCATAGAGCTTAAGAACGCAGCCAAATTATGGGGCAAAGGTGTATGGGACACTGAGGATATGATAAGAGAAGAGATTGGAGAGAAGAACGCCAAGATAGCTTCTATAGGACCCGCCGGCGAGAATCTTGTCTTGATAGCAGGCATAATAAACAGAAAGCACAGAGCCGCTGGAAGAGCCGGCGTTGGAGCGGTGATGGGATCCAAGAATCTGAAGGCAATAGCCGTCAAAGGCAGTAAGAAGGTACCCGTGACTAACGATGCCAAACTTAGGGAAGCAGTCAAGAAATCACAAGATTTGATCAAGAAGAACGCTGTCACAGGATCAGGTCTCCCAACACTCGGAACAATGATACTCATAAACGTTACAAATCAAAATGGAATTCTCCCAACTAGAAACTTCCAGACCGGAGTCTTCCCAAAGGCAGACGACGTCAGCGGAGAAACCTTGAAAGCCAAGTACCTGAAGGGGCAGATCGGCTGCTGGGGTTGCCCAATTAGATGTGGCAGAGTCACAGAAGTCAAGACGGGACCATACAAGATTGATGGCGAAGGACCAGAATATGAATCTGGCTGGGCTTTAAGCGCAACGTGCGGAAACAACAACTTGGAATCCGTAGTCAAAGCTAGCAATCTCTGCGATGACATGGGAATGGATCCAATTAGCTTCGGTAGCACTATAGCATGCGCTATGGAACTCTTTGAAAAAGGCAAAATCCCGAAGACCGATTTGGGGAATCTTAATCTCAAATGGGGAGCCAGTGATACCATAGTTAACTTGGTTGAGCTGACGGCTCGAAGAAAAGGATTCGGAAACTTCATTGCTGATGGATCAATGAGACTTGCGAAGAAGTATGGTGCACCTGAACTAGCAATGCAAGTTAAAGGATTGGAGTTGCCTGCATATGATCCAAGAGGAGTCCAGGGACATGCCTTAGGTTATGCAACATCGAACAGAGGAGGATGCCATTTAAGAGCGTACATGATCTCAGCTGAAATACTTGGTTTGCCGCAGCCTTTGGACAGATTCGCAACAAAAGACAAGGCAAAGTGGGTGAAGATATTCCAAGATCTCTTTGCTGTGGTTGACTCGCTTAGCATATGCAAATTCGCAACATTCGCATTGGGAGCGCCTGAGATAACTGAATTCATAAATGCAACCACAGGATGGAATTGGACCCCTGAAGACACAATGAAGACCGGAGAAAGGATATACAACCTGGAAAGAATGTTTATTAACAGAGAAGGTTTCGCGGGAAAAGACGATACTCTACCCAAACGGTTCCTAGAAACACCGATGCCCGAGGGACCGACAAAAGGGTATACAGTGAAGCTACCTGAAATGCTCTCCGAGTATTACCGCGAACGCGGATGGGCTGATGGAAAGCCAACTCCTCAGAAAGCAAAAGAACTGGGACTTGCATAGAAAAATCAAGGCACTCGTCCCCACCCTTTTTTATTGTCCGATATAACGTCAAACGCCGCGAATATATCATGCCCCAAGAAGGATGGTCGCTAATTTTGCCAAAGGTAACAGTGAGAGTCTTTGCAACCTTCCGTGAGATCATTGGTTTGAAGGAAGTTGAGGTTCACCTCCCTACTGACGCAACACTCATTTCGCTAATCGACTTTCTCTCTAAGAACTATTCGCACGGTAAGTTGAAAAAAGAAGTATTCGACAGAGACGGAAACATACGCAAGTTCGTCAAGATCCTTGTTAACGGGAGAGATACTTTCTTCCTTAATGGACCTTTAACCCAGTTGCATGACGGAGACATAGTGGCAATGTTTCCACCTGTAGGCGGTGGATGAACTACAATGATAAGCATGCCCTTCAGGCTGCGGTCAATGATGCGGCGCACGCACATGTCTCATGAAACTCTGCTGCTGATCCTTTTCTCTTTTTTTGCTGGCTGATGTATTCTCATCCTTGTTCTCGCGGTTCTGTGGCCTTACATCCCTAAGGCAGTAGATCCAGCTTACAGTGTTTCGTCGTTATTTGGTGTTGTGGTGCCTTCGATTTACCTAACCGCCTATTACCTGAGGAACTATGGCAGTCCCAAAACTGAGATAGTCGTCACGATAAGCATTGGTTTAGTGCTAGGCTTTGTAGTCTGGGCGACCACTGCAATTACCTGTAGACTTTTCACAGGAGACGTTCCGAAAGGGGAACTCTCTTTGGTCGTTTTTTTTCAGCTCATACATTGTTGCATTTATAATAGGGGCATATCTGAGTAAGAGAATAGACTACGACGGGAAATGAAATCAGAAACTCGCTAGCCATGTTTCTGTCGGTTGACGACTAATAACCAGCTTAAACAGTCCACCAAGAGATTCAGGTAAGGGATATACGGATGGAACTCCCTCTCATACTTTCGCAAGCTGAGCGCAAGAATGGCTAAATACGTAAACAATCAAGAGTAAATAACTTAACTGCAACTCATCCCAGGAGACGTGGTGCTTCGTAATGTGTGACTGGTGTGTTCAGCATGGTGATGGCAAGATCTGGTATCTGAACGCAAAGAATTATGCAAGAAAGATGTACAAAGAGAGAAAAGCCGAGGCAAAGGGCGGAGCTGATGTGGACTTTCAGAGAATTGTTCTCGAACAGCTCAGAGATGCAACATCCAAGATCAACACCGAACAATGGCCCTCGGTAAAGAAGAACATCGAGTCGTTTGTTCACCGCACTCATTTTGGGCAAGTCGTCCCTCTCCAAGACATGGAGAAAGTCTTGGACATCGCATGGCCAATAGCAACTATGACCTGTGCATGCAGAAGACAGACTAGGGGGCTACCTGATGACGACAATGTCTACTGCTTAGGCATCGGCGTGGGCATGTATAAATGGGAGCGTTGGCCCGACACCTATCGAGGAGGAGTTGATTTCATTTCTCCGAAGGAAGCGAAAAAGTTCATAGAGAATCTAAACAAGAAAGGCGTGGTGCATACCGCATGGACATTCGGGACGCCATACATAGGCGGTATCTGCAACTGCGAGTATGATACGTGTATTGGACTTCGTGGGCGTATCGACTACGATGTCAAGGTTCTTGTCAAAGGGCACTACGTTGCACTCGTAGATACGAGCAAGTGTAACGGCTGCAGAGCTTGCATTTCACGCTGCCAGTTCGGTGCCCTGAAATATTCACCTACTTTTGAAAAAGCTGAAATCAACTTGCAGAAGTGCTTTGGCTGCGGGCTGTGTGAGACAGGATGCCCCAGACACGCAATTCATCTAGAGCCGAGAAGCAAATTCCCCGTTCTAGCGAATTCTTGGTAGGCCTAGATTGGAGGGTGATATGCCTCATGAAGAAGTCGGGCAACATTAAGGTTAAGGTGGACATGTCGAAGTGCAAGAACCCTATGGAATGCCAAAAATGCATGCGTATCTGCCCGCAAGCAGTCTTTGCATCAGTTCCGACCAAAGTGAAGAAGTATGAGTTGAGCAAAGACTTCTTTCTCTTCGCGCCTTTCGAAGCCGCTTGCGTATCATGCAATCTTTGCACATCTGTCTGTCCCAATGATGCAATAAGAATAACGACCTCGGGAGGGGAGTGAAGCGTTATGAGCAGCGATGAAGAGTTATACGCCTATTACTTCTCGGATGACATACTCTCTAAGTTTTCCCAGCGCTTCAGCATGGAGAAAGCGATTAGTGAATTCATATCGAAGGCAGAGAAAAAGACCAGTAAACAAATTGACAACTTCGCCAAGCAGGAGCTGGGCAAATACTCGCAAGAACTCTTGACATCACTCGTTAATTCGGAAAAGAATCATATGGATCGGACAGGTGATATAATCTATCAAGTTGCTGAAAAGACTGGAATCAAATTCCCCAGCATCCCTCAGCGCCTGATTGAGTTGGGGTTCATGTCAACAAGACCACATGATAGACTCGCCATACCTGTGAGTACACCTAAGGTACTAACAATTAGAGCCTCCGCGTGCGCTGCTTATGTCCAGCTAAAGAGTAGGCTCGGAGAGGAAAAAGCGAAAGACTTGCCCTGTAAATATGGTTGTATAGCGAATTCCAAGATTCTGTTCGATGAATTAAATATACCTGTCGAGTTAGAGAGTAGGACCAATATGCACGAAAAGGGGTATTGTGAGTTCACATTCCAATCTCGAGAGTGAAAAAGCCAGATCAAGACAATAGTCAAACAGATTAGAGTTAATTTACCTCGTATTCACGTTTTTTTGCTCCCACAATCTCTGATCTTGGTTTTCAGCCTAATATGTCAGACTTTTCATAATCTAATCCAAGAAAAGAAGAGTTTTTAAGCAAAGGATAGAATGAGAGTTCTTTGCTATCTATCTACATCCTTTAGAAGGATTAAAATTGAAATGGGGAGTTGTGGAGTTTGCCAGAAACAATTCTGCCGAAAGCTGCAGTTGATCGGATCATCCGTAAAGCAGGAGCGGAGAGGGTTGGTGATAAAGCATCTGCGGCTCTAGCCGTTGCCCTAGAGGAGATTGGTTTAGAGATATCTAGGATTGCTCGAGAACTTTCTGAGCACGCCAACAGGAAGACGATCACCGACAAGGATGTGAGGCTAGCATATAATCAATGGAAGCGAGCGCGTACATGAACTAGCCTCCTAAGAGAAGCATGGAGTGTTATTCCCTGACGACGAAAATGAGGG
>JAHPYV010000060.1 GCA_019058495.1 Promethearchaeati archaeon | reverse complement strand
AGCTCCTCTCGCCAGCACAGCGGATGGCAGCTACAAGCCACCCAACTTGTTGGGTGGCGGTTGACAAGGCGTAATTTATATAGTATTTAAGATTTATAAGGTAGGGACAGGTTTTATAAACCATCTTTATGAAGGAATACATGCGTCGGGAGGACAACTTTGGCCTCAAACTTGGATTCTAGTTTGTAGAATTCGTTTTCATTTGCCTTGGAAATGGAGGGCGGTGTTTATTGTCATCTCTTCCTAAACCTAAGATAAGAATAGAGAATGTTGTTGCTTCTGTCACTGTCAATCAGAGAATTGATCTTGACCGAGTAGCCCGTTCACTACTAAATGTTGAGTATGATCCAGAGCAGTTTCCGGGCCTAGTTTATCGTCTCAAGAAACCGAAAACCGCTACTCTCATATTTAATTCAGGTAAAATGGTTTGTACGGGCGCTAAGAGCGAGGCAGAAGCTTCCAGGGCTGTTCACAGGATAATTGAACATCTGCGTGAGGCCAATATCCAGATAACTGGTGAGCCAATTATCACCGTCCAGAACATTGTTGCGTCAGCGTCTTTGGGCGCAGAGCTGAATCTTGAGTTAGCCGCATACAGTTTAGAGAACGTTATGTATGAACCGGAACAGTTCCCAGGGCTCATTTATAGAATGAAGGATCCAAAGGTTGTTATTCTACTCTTTGGTTCAGGAAAGCTTGTCTGCACAGGTGCAAAAAAGGAGGAAGATGTCTACAGAGCTGTTAACAATGTTATGAAGACTCTCTTAGATCTTGGGATAATGAAACTAAAGCCGGTTCCCGCTGCTCCGGAGGAGGAAACTGCTGGGACAGAAGCTGTTAAGGCGACCGAAGACACATCTGACCTTGAAAAAGAACCAGTCATGGAGGAGAAAGAGAAACCGGCAGACGCAGACTCCGATACTGACACACTCAGTCTCTGAATTGGTTGTCGCGGCCAGCCTCATGTTACGGACCGCAAAAACCGCGTACTGTGAAAACGTAATACTGAAGCTAATCATCAAAAGAAATTATACTACTAGTCGACTTCTGGTGGAGGTGTAGCGCGCATTTGGCTGAAGAGGACGAGGAGTATAAAGTTGAGTTTCCAAGCTTGAAAGGTCCTCACCTCAAAATAACCGTTAGTGGTGAGCCTTCCGTCGGGAAAACTACACTGATCAGAAGCTTTACAGGCAAACAGTTGCGCGATGAGTATTTACCGACCTTGGGAGTTGAAATAACAATCAAGAGGATCAAGGTTGGAAAAACAGATGTGACTCTCATAATGTGGGATCTGGCGGGTCAACCCCAATTCAAAATTGTCAGACCATCATACTATAAGGGGTCTGCGGGCGTGGTCTTCATGTTTGACGTCACTATGCCGCACACTCTGGCAAGGGTTGATGACTGGGTCACTGAGTGCTACAACGTCATTGAGGGTGGCCCCGGAGTTTTGATTGGCAACAAGATCGATTTGAAAGAAAAGAGACTCGTTGATCGCTCAACTGCAGAGGCTCGTGCTTCAAGACTTGGTCTGCGCTACTTTGAGACCTCGGCAAGGCTTGGTCAGAACATAGAAGCTCCCTTGCTGTGGCTGGTGTCAAAGATCCTGGGTTAGTTGGGACAACTCATTTGACCGTTTGGGGCAGAGGAACATTCCTTAATAGGCTTTCTTGGAGTTCCAAGGTCGTTTTGACCACATTTGGCGTAAGTTTTTTAAACGTATGTGAAGCGTAAGCTTTATATACTTATCTATGCGCGGTAAGGGTTACGATTAGCTGTTTATGCGAAGTCTGTTAACGAATAAGTTTTTGGGGTGAATCTTCTCAGCGTGCAGTGTTTTTCATTGAGCACTGATTAGCATAGTCACCCCTCCTAGAGTGAGGATACAGCTCATGAAGGGTACAGGAGGTGTAGAAAAAGAGATGGCAGACGAAGTAATCGGCAACAAACCTAGACCAGCAGAGGAAAAAGAGCAGAACGCAGCACCTGAACCGTGTCCTGAATGCGGTAGCACAGTGATCTACAGAGACCCTACTAGGGGAGAAATCATTTGTGGAAACTGTGGAATCGTCATATCTGAGAGATATATAGATCAAGGACCTGAGTGGAGAGCTTTCTCCTCGGAAGAGAAGGAAGGAAGAAGTCGCGTAGGCGCACCGACGACATTCGCGATGCATGACAAGGGTCTTAGCACGGTGATAGATCGGAGAGACATAGATGTGTATGGCAATAAGCTGGTTCCGAGTCGAAGGGCACAGATATACAGGCTCAGAAAATGGCAGATTAGATCAATGGTTCACAACTCAGTCCAGAGAAATCTGGCAACAGCAATGAGCGAACTCGACAGACTAACGAGCCAACTTGGAATACCCAGAGACATCAAGGAAACTGCTGCGATCATTTACAGAAAAGCTCTTGAGAGGAGACTAGTCAGAGGAAGAACCATCGACGGAGTGACGGCAGCCGCAGTATACTTGGCCTGTCGGTTGCATCACGTGCCAAGAGCACTCGAAGAGATAGTCACACACACCCACGCAGGAAGAAAAGAGCTTGGCAGAAGTATAAGGCTAATCCTTCACACGTCGAACATAGCTATTCCGCGACCTAAGCCTCAGGACTTCATATCGAGATTCGGTGAAGATCTCCGTATGTCGGTAAACGCACAGCGACGCGCAGTGGAGATAATAGACCAAGCCCAAGCAATGGGACTAACAGCTGGCAAAGACCCCACTGGCATGGCGGCAGCAGCGCTCTACATAGCAGGTCTCATAGAGGGAGAAAGAAGAACCCAGCAGGAAGTTGCTGGAGCTGCGCATATAACTGAAGTCACAGTACGAAACAGGTACAAAGAGATGGTTCAAAAACTCAACCTGAAAGTAGAAGTGTGACTTTTTTAAATATCTAGGGGCTAGTTCGTAAACGACGTGATCCATCCTAACTGTAAGCCCCCATTTTCCCTCTTCTTTTCTCTGCCTTGTTTCGTGTTATCACAGAATTCGAGGAAAGATAATATATCGCCCAGATTGTCTAGCTATGTGCATTTATGGCTCGAATCAAATTGGGTAGAGGTCTAACGATGTTCCTGGTGATCCTTTCTGGAATACCATGCTCGGGCAAGACTCAGCTTGCAACCTTTCTAGCGAAGGACCTTGAGCTCAACCATTGTCTCCCAACAGTAGTTGTGGATCCCGACAAGATCCGGGAAATGATTCCAGCTTTCACAGAGCGCTTTAACCCAGAAAGAGAGTCATTTGTCAACTCTTTGGCGTTAAGCCTTGTCGAAGAGAGCTTGAGGCAGAAAAACATTGTTGTCAGTGATGACATGAACTATTACGAATCTACCCGACACAAACTCGTCCATTTAGCAAAGAAACATAAAATGAAATACATTATCGTATACCTGACTGTATCAGTGGAAGCTGCCAAGAAGCGTAACGCTGCGAGGGCTTCGCCAATATCTCAGAGAATAATCTCAGAAATATCTCAAAACTTTGACTATCCAGGCGCAAAGTACAAGTGGGATCGACCCTCATTAGTCATAGACTCTGAGAAGACTAGCCCAGAAGATGCAGCAAAACGCGTCTTGCAAGTGTTGCTCTCGCAGATGAAAGAAGGATCAAGGAAGACTATAGGTTCGATTTATCACCCCGAAGCGGGGCGTCCTCGGAAAATAACTCAAAGTCACCCTTTCAAGCTGATATTGGAAAAGTCCACACGAAAGATACTAAATGAATTGTTCTTGTCGGGAGCTTTAGACAAGAGATTGTCTACAGCGGCGAACAGAATAAGAAGAGCATTTGTCGATGAGGCATCGAAAAGGTCGATGACCATTGAGGATGCGGGAAACGAATTCAGAAAGAGAGTTAAAGAAGCGTTCCTCTAGAAACAAGACCTGACGCAGCCAACTCACATCACATGGAGGAGAAACACAATCTGGCAACAATGACTCACGATGTAGAGAATAAACGAGAGTGGATTCCGCGCGACGGGGACGCCGTACTTTCATCGGATGGATTCATTTTTTACACGGTGGGGTATCTACATCCACCTGATCGAGTAATCTCATACCTGAAATATATTCCGAAAAAACTGGCCGATGAATTCAACCTAAGGTGGTTGCCCTACGAGTGGAACTTGGGAGACATTACGCTTGTAAGACCGGTCAAACTCTATTCTCCCGAACACTACAAACGCATCATCGAGATCTTCAAAGATAATCACCCGGGGTACGTAGTTTATGACCCAAGCCTAAGAAAAGAATTGCTAACCACGCCGAAAACACGGATCAGGTCAGTTTTCGAACCGCGCGTTAGCCTCGAAAACCTGGTCCAGAAAGAAAAGAGAAGACAGCTTGATGAGTTGGAGACAACCGCTCTCAAGATAATCAGGTATCTCTCAAACGCAACAAAGATCCAACTGAAGAGCTTCGGAATTCATGGATCAATCTCCCTAGGTATGCACAACCCACAGAGCGATATTGATATAGCCGTATACGGCGCAGACAATTTCTCGAATGTTTTGAGAAAAATGCATGACCTGTGTGATAGAGGTGGCAATTTTCATCTTCTTGAGGAATCAGTTTTTGATGTCATTAGGATGAATAGGTTCATCTGGAATGATAAGAGAGTCGTGGTAAACGCAATCAGATGCTTTGAAGAAATAACGGAGCATTATGGAGAATTCACATATCATGCAACTCGTCGTAACCTGTCATTCAAGTGCGACGTAGTTGAGGACTTGGAGTCAGTTTTTCGCCCCGCCATCTACGGTGTGTCAGGGTACACCCCATTGGATGAGGCATCAGACGTTGAAGAAAACATGGTTCCCAGCCAAGTAGTGTCCATGATTGGCGAATATAGGAGCATAGT
Source organism: Promethearchaeati archaeon (assembly GCA_019058495.1). Lineage (GTDB taxonomy): Archaea > Asgardarchaeota > Atabeyarchaeia > Atabeyarchaeales > Atabeyarchaeaceae > JAHPYV01. The sequence goes on along the minus strand of JAHPYV010000060.1, from coordinate 8,762 downwards.
TTCCAAGGGCAAAGAAGCAAAAGTATCAGGTTCCCTAGAAAGAGTAGTGAAGAGCAAGACAGACAATGTTCATCATTATAGAGTCATAGTGGGAAGCGGAGAGCAGAAACCACAAGACGAGTTTATCTGGCCGGGCTCACGTCCACTGCCCTAGTATCGCTTCTAGTTGCAGTGGGCTTGATCTAAGTCGAATCCGAATTGACGGTTTCCCTAAACTTCTTTTCTACCTTGGATGTCTCCTGATAAATTACTGCCACGATGATAATAGCTAATATCACCACCACCAGCCACACTCCTCCTCCTTTAAGGAACAAGAAGATGTTCCCAATCCACGGTATTGTAGATATGACTTTTCCATAAACTCTGGTGTCTTCAACCCAACCACCTGGGAATGCGCCATGTCCAAAGTTGTCTGAATAGAGGTTGTTGTCCCCCTGTGTCAAGAACCATGTATGGTTCGTGACATGGTCATACGTTCCATTGATGATTCTATGTATCACGGGGTCTGGTCCAGGGTAAATCCCAGTAGCATCAAAAACGATGATATCACCGGTACGATTGTCGTGGTTACCTACGACGTATTGATCAGATGCAACTCTCTGAATGATGCAGACGTCTCCGACTTCGAGCGTTGGTCTCATACTTCCGGAAGTGACTACTACGACTGGGATTGGAGTCCCCATAGCTACCTGTAACCCAATATTCACGCTTAGAACTGCGCCAACTACGATCGCGATGAGTACTACAAGTTTGGCGACTTCCTTGGCATTGCTGTTTCTTTTTTTAGGCAAATTCATTCGACTTCCTGAGAATGATCAATCTGTCATTTTAGTTCATGCAGAGAGATGATCGAGCAATATAGTCCCAAACATGGATTTACTTATTGATTCAGTCTGTTTCTTTGCCGTATCTTCTGTCCCACTTTTCCAGTGCCAAGGCAAGTTCTCTATGTGTCTTGCCATATTCCTCGAGAGAGACGTTGCTCATTACGGCTTCGATTGCCTGCCGCATTGCTTTTGCTCCTGCCCTTGTACCCTCTGGATGTCCGTGTATTCCTCCACCAGCTTGGATTAATATGTCCTTCCCAAGTGCTTCAATATTATTGGGAACTATGCCTGGATGTATTCCTCCGGAAGCTACGGGCAGCACGGTCTTCAAACCATACCACTTTGAACGCAAAAAACCATTTATCACTTTTACTGATTTACCTACGTCTTCCATCTTTCCAGCTGCAGTGCCTGTGTGAAGTTGGTCTCCGCCCGCCAACCGCACAAGCTTAGCAAGAACTATCATAGCTATGCCATGCTTCGGATTTCTATCGAATACTCCATGCATAGTTCTGTGAACATGTATCGGAACTTTGAAAGAAGTATCAGACGACAGTGCCTGTAATGCTGAGAACCCAGCAGTCAATACGTCAACCATAAGGCAATTCGCACCGTTACTCATAGCTGTCTGAGCTAGACTCATCATCTTCTCATGGTACGCCGACACGTTAACAGCATACAGTACCTTTCTGCTGGTCTCCTCCATTGCCTTGTCAAGCTTCTCGATCACGTTAGACACTCGTTCCTCTAAAGGACAGAAAGACTGGTTAGTCAGAGTCTCATCATCTTTTATAAGGTCGACACCACCGATGGCTGCTTGGTAGGCAACTTCTGCAGTCTGCTTAGGATTCAGTCCAACCTTAGGTTTTATGATAGTTCCAACATGAGGTCTCCTCTCCTCGAGGGTCCCGATGATCTTCCTTATCCCCTCAATTCCAAACCTTGGTCCAGAGAAGTTCTTCACATAGTCTCTTGGTAAGTCAACGTCAAGCAACTTCACGCTTCTAAGTGGTGCAAGCCCAAACAAGTTGCCAGCTACTATGCTTAGGAAGTTGGGAATACCCGAATCAGCATCGAACAGCTCCAGAGGATAGGCTATCTTGATTATCCCTTCGTTTCCTTGCTGAGAACTGAAAACCTTGCCAGCGAGTCTCTTTACACTTTCTCTAGTAGTGGTGACTTCTGTCCATGTTCCTATGCTTTCCTCGATAGCGATTTGTTCCCCTGCTTTCAGAGTCGAGAATTCTGCGTCAACATAATAGGTTGCAATTACAGACTTGTCCGGATCCACGTTGGATGGATCCGTGACAAACGTTCCATCGACATCGTCAGTTCTAGACATAAAGAGTATCACCAATTCTTCTTGAAATGCACTTCATTCACAATATGAAGAGTTCTTCTGGTGTCATCCATCCGTAGTTTTCTTCAAGGATCTGAATGGAGCCTTGAGGAGGGATAACACCTTTCTCAGTGACAATCATGTCAATATACTCTGGAGGAGTCACGTCAAACGAAGGGTTACGGACACTGATCTTCCCTATATTTCTAAGTATTTCAGGGTTGATTACTTCACTCCATGGTCTCTCCTCGATCTTTATTAATTCTCCCACTATTGTCTCAGGGCTAAACTTGATGGTCTCAGCTCCAACAATAAAAGGAATAGCGACCTCCTTGGCTGCTAGCGCTACGAGCGAGGTGCCTATCTTGTTTATTAGCGCCCCATTCGCGGCGATTGCATCAGCTCCCACAATAACCTTGTCGATTTTGCTGATGAAGAATCTAACTGCATTGTCACATATCAATGAGACATCAATCCCTTCTTTGCTAAGAATCTGAGATGTTATGTGTCCTTGAAACAAAGGTCGTGTCTCAGTTGCATATACCTTGATCTTCTTACCTTGTTTATGGGCGGTTTTTATGATCTCGAGCGCAGCTGAGGAGTTACAATGGGTCATCACTGTGTCGCCTTCCTCTATCATTTTGCTCCCGTACTCTCCTATTCGCGTCACAGCTTGCTCTGAACCTTCAATAAGGATTTCACTAGCCTCTATCACGTGTTCTTTCAGGCTTCCCAATGATAAGCGCGCTTTGGATCCTTCCCTAAGCCTCTTCACGACAAATCTTACACTGTTGGGCAATGAGACAGCCGTCGGTCTAGTTGCTATTAATCTCCTTGCCGCGTCCAACATCTCTCCTACGAACTCTTCACTTGAAGTTGCACTTGATTTTCTAGCAGTTATAGCGAGTGCGCTTGCGGCTGCTCTGGCTATCCTTCCTGCGCCCCTGATCTTCATGGACTCTATGTCTTCAGCGATTCGCTCAACTTCTTCATCCAAAGCTGACTGGCCACCTCTCTCACAAGATCTATTTGGCAGCTATTTTGGGTTAGATGAAGACTAAGTATATTACAATAACTTATTAAAAGATTCTTAGCATAATGAAATTAGACACTCGCAAAGACTTTTCTTGCTAGATTGCCAAGGTGAATTAGATGAAGGAGAACGCTTCTGAAACAGTGAGAGACATCGTAAAGAAGATAAGAAGCAGAGAGATCTCAACTGCAGATGACACGGCGAATGCAGCAGCGTACGCCTTAGAGAAGGCGGCTTCTGCGATCGCAAAGGGAACTCCAGAGGAATTCTTGAAGAAACTTGCCGAAGCTGGAATGGCGCTATCGGATTCTCGTCCTACCTCGGCATCACTTCAGAACTCAACTCGCTACGTCATCCACATGGCTACGTTGGCAACCAATAATGGCCTCCCGTTTGAGGACATAAAGAGCTCTGCTATAGAGGCTGCCAAGACATTTCGCAGAAAAATAGATGAAGCTAAAGTAAAGATCGGTGAAATCGGATCAAAGAGAATTGGCAACGGCGACCTTGTCTTCACTCATTGTTACAGTACATCAGTTCTTTCAATACTGAAGAAACTCAGAGGAGACGGAAAAGATGTTCACGTAATCGTCACAGAGTCCAGACCAGCTTTTGAAGGTAGAAAGATGGCTCACGAAATTCTGAAAATCGGTTTCCCAACAACTCTCATAATCGATATCGCCGCAAGAGTATTCATGCACGATGTAGACAACGTTCTCGTAGGAGCAGAAGCGATTGCAGCAAATGGCGCAGTAGTAAACAAGATCGGCACATCAGTAATAGCCACGGTTGCACATGAAGCCCGTGTAAGAACACTAGTAGCTGCTGGGACCTACAAATTCTACCCCGAGTCGGTGATTGGTCAGAGAATCACCATAGAGGAGGAAGACCCATCGCAAATATATGATGAACCGACTGAAGACAACCTTACAATTAGAAACCCTCAATTTGACGTTTGTCCGCCAGAGTACATCGACGCCATAATCACCGAGAAGGGAGTGATTCCTCCTCAGGGAGCGTATTTCCTTCTGAGAAAGATCTTTGAAGAAGAGTACGGATTCAAAATGTGACCGATCTGCAAGCTTTTAAATACCAAGAGAAAGAGTTATAGTTAGTTCGATTAATGTTGCTCGCGAATGAATTAGAAAAGAATGTATCGATATCTAAGTTCAATCTCTTCTGAATGGATCTGTGAAGAGTAGCAAATCGTGGGTTGTTTGGTGAGCTCAAAATGTCGGCGCTGTTATCGGTTCTGGGCTTCATGCTGATAGTGTTTGGCCTCATCGTATTAGTGTGGCTGATAATGCAGGTGGAATATACGGTAAAGTTTTCGTGGTTCAAGACAACTGCAACGATCTCTGCAATGTCATTTCTGTTTGGTTTCGGTGTTAACTTCATTTTGATTTCCTCCTACTTGTAGTTGCTGTCAAAGGTAAGGTCCTTATATAAAGAAAACACGATTATTGATCATGTAACAGCTTCAACTTGCATCTAGATTCACGTAAAATGGGAAAGTATCTGAGCTCACTTATGACAAGGGTGAAATGTGGGGAGAAATCACTTGAGTAACTGGATCAAGAAAGAGTTGAGAGGAGGAAAACATTATTCCGGTGGAGAATACGAAGACATTGACAGTACTCTCCACGACTTGAATGAGGAATTCAAAACTAGTCACGGAGAACTAAGCCAAAAGATATTCAGAGTCCCAAGAGATCTTGCTAAACAGCTAGCAGAAGCTTGTGAAGTTCCTCTGGCACTTGGAATTGTCGCTTACCAGGTACACTTTGATGGGATACTCACCGAAGAAGTTGCATGCGAATTGCTCAAGAGAGAGTACCTCAGACTCAAAGCGACAGACTACGCCATTCCAACCTTTGAGTCCGCTGAACTCGACTTCGCCATCAAAGAAGGGCAGTGGATAGAGTATCTGTACAAGAGATTCGCGAGGCAAATAAACGACCGCATACCGACCATAACCACGATTGAAGGAATATTGAACTCAAATGAAATTCCTATTGAAAAGATCCTCATGATAATCTATGAAAGGAACAAGATGACAAAGGGTCTAATAGCACCCGTGCTACATCGATGGGTCTCTACTCATAGAGGAACGACTGCCTTTCAAGGAGCATTAGTCGTCGCCGAGGCAATACTAAAGAGTCCAGTCAAATCTGAGAAAGCGAGACTTGCACTGACAACGAAGGCTGAGGACGTTCGCAAGATCTTCGACAAATTGAAATCCGCCCTTAAGGTTGCCGATTTCAGCTTATGGTCACCAAGAGAACTCGAGCCCATCATGCGGAACATAAATGACATAGAAGACTCATTGTCAAAGGTAGACGCTCCATTCGAGACAATGTCAGAAGCTAGTCTAGCTGAACTCATGTTCCAGCTGATACCAACTGGAAGCGCATCACCTGCGCCGCTAGAAAAAGGCGGCTACGTAGTAGTTACTTCACCAGTGCCAAGACATGGTGAAATCGCTCCATTACTTGAAGACCCCTATGACTTCTTGGAGCGTGACATCAGACTTTCCAAACAGAGAGACGACTCAGAGGAGTTCCTGCTGAACGCAGTTCAGAAGATTCACCAGGTACTCGTTGAGAAGAATGGCTCACCTGTCGAAGTTGCCTTGAACATGATAATGCAAATGCACGAAAGATATAGTGCTGTAAAGAAGCCCGAAAGGGAGGAACTGCTCACGAAATTAGGAACCTTCGTGCAGAAAGAGCAAACAGAAGACCAGAAAGTCACAGAAAAAGTTGACTTCGATTCACTCTACAGTTTCTTATCCAAGTACTTCATCGAGACCTTCCTGAATTCAAGAAACGCTGAAATGAAACAAACCACGTAGACGATATAGATGGGGAGACACTTCATACTTCCAAGCTAAGTTCTCAGAGGCGGTCGGCTTGTCTTACAGGCAAAAAGCTGTATACTGGCTGGTAGACTTCGTCGTTCCAAACTTCATCACCAAATACGGCAGAGAAGAACTCGGCGGAAGAATCCTGATTGCATCTAGACAACTTTGGTCTCTAATATCTGGATCCCAAGTAAGATCAGCCTTGATAGGGCCAGGCTACGTCAAAGCAGAGACAAAGAAACCAAGCGGCGAAGTCGATTTTAACGAGCCTATCAGCGCAGTAATATTCGACCCAACTGAATTGAGGCGTAGTGAACCTCTCCCACTAGTGAACATTTTCTCACCTGAGGTCATTGATCCTCTCGAGGAGTCCTCCAAAGAGGAGATCGAAAGCGTCGTAAGGAGAATCATGGTTACTCGAGGGAGACCCCTTGTCCAGGAGAAACTCGCTGAAGTTAAGTCTCTCACATCTATTCCCACATTGGAATATACGTCGACATCAAAAATAAGACTCGAGATAAAGCTAACAAGCGGCGTGTCAAAAGCCAGGTTTGCATTGAGCGGTATACACAAAAAAATATACAATCCTTTAACATCAAAGCTTTCAGACGCCAGACACAACTACGATGAAGTAGAAAATCTGAACATACTATGGGTTGACAGAAGAAAACTGGTTGCTCCATCAAAGAAAGTGCTCTCAGAGTGGACTATCATCGAACAGAGCGCTGAGAGAACGAAACCCGAAGAAACCATGAGAGACGGCTACGACCAGATAACTGACGAGTACAGACGAACCCTCAACTTCATCAAAGCCAACCTCTCCTCATACATACTCAAGTAACTCTGGGCGGATCTTCGAATTCGACGACTGCGAACCTGACAATCCACGACTTCCAGACAGTCGAATCTCAGCAAAGGATTTTAACCAAGTGCCACCATATTATTTGTACTGAAAAACCCTAACTATAGCTCTGGGGAATAGCGGGAGTAACGACACTATGCCGAAAGGTATTGTCATCCTCCACTGGGACGACGCAACAGGGCCAGTCATAGGCGAACACTTTCCAGAAGATCGATTCTACAACGAAGGAAACCTCATAACATCCTTCAGCAGCGCAGCCATGGCCGGAACAACAGGCTTCCAAACACTGAGAATAGGAAACTCTAACATAGCCAGCTTCTACACCGGAATGGCAGTTAGAGGAAGACCACAATACATGGTTGCCGTTGTACTCAGACAAGATGAAACTGGTGAAAAGTACAAAGAATCGCTCGAGAAGATCTCAGGAAAACTGATCTCAAGGCGCAATCAAGAGAGCTACAAACAACTCTTGGCTGATGCGTTCAAATGGATATCATATCGTGTCCGAGTTGACTCGGGTGAAATCAAAAACACAGGTTCCATCAAGAAGGAGCTGGATGCGATTGAGAAAGAGCTGCTGTCGCAATCAGCCAAAGATACCACAAAGCCAAGTGCTTACTGAATTAACGATTCGTCTCTTCTTCAGGGGAGCGCCAAACCAAAGCAAAGAAGGGTTCTCCCGGAATTAGGCAAATTCCGATTGTCTCAAAGAAGAGGGAATATTGATATCTCAATTCTTTCATCTTATTAGCCTGCAAAAATTAGCTCATCGTAGGCAGACAGAGGGGAAACGCATCCAAAGCCCGTAATAGTGAATAACAAGTTATCTATGTGATATTGAGTATCTAGCTTTGATGGGGTCGAGTAAGACCAATGCCGAAAGGGATCGTTACGGTCAGATGGGATGACACAAAGGGAACAGTCGTCCAAGCAAAACACCCGGAAGATCTTCAACTGACCGCAGACGAAATGATGAGAATATTCACATCACATGCCATGGGGGAAGGAAAACCTGGCTTCATGTCAATGAAACTTGAAGCCATGAACGTTGCAAGCTACTACACGGGACTAGCTGCTCGGGGAGAGCCTCAGTACTACATCGCGATTATTCTCGGTCCTGACGAAGATGCCGGAATATATGAAGAGCCGTTAACTGAAGCTGCAAAGGAACTTCTAAAACAAATAGCTTCAAAGAATTTCCAAAATCAACTCATAAAGGGATACGAGAAGCTGTCAACCTACATAAAACTGACGGACGAGCAGAGACTTGCCCTAATACTCCTAGACACAACAAGAAAACTCATCTTCAAGAGACTCACGGAAGGATGCCTATCAAAGATGGAATTACAGGAATGGCTTGAACAGGAAACTGGAACCCAGATTACTGACATCGACCTTCTACTAGTCCCACTGATAAGAACTAACCTCGTGAAGAAAGCCGTCGTGGAGGGAGTCACCGGAGACTGTATATTCCTCGTTAGAGACATGTTTGTTACCTTCGCACCACCGGAAACAATAATGACAAAAATACTGAAAGGCGAAATAAAAGGAGACTTGGCAAAAACCATCCGAAATCAAATAGTCGATTTCTTCAAAGAATACAAGATGTCGGACGGCGACGCTTCTAACATCGCCGAGATACTCGCCGATGTTGACACATATGGAATAATATCTCAATTGAGAAACAATATAGAAGGCAAAGAAGAACTGGCAATACATACAAACAAATCTGAAGCCGAAGTCGAAAAAGTAGTCAGAACCCTGAAGAAACTCGATGTCGTCGGCGAGCTGACTGACAGATCAGACCGCAAACTATACATTCTCAAGAGTGACCCACA
>JAHPYV010000274.1 GCA_019058495.1 Promethearchaeati archaeon | reverse complement strand
TTCAAGTCCGCCCCTTTCAGGACCACTAGGCCTCTCGCACGTCAGGATTGTTGTTACTCCGCTGGCACGAGCTACCTTCCCAAGAATTGTGTGAAGCGCCCTCGTTGAGTCATATCTCTCGGAGAATGCTGAAGCGAGAGCAGAGAAGGAGTCTATCACCAGTCTCTTCACGTTTCCAGCCTTAATCCCTGACAGGATGCCCTGAAGGAATCCTTGCATGCCTTGCTCCTCTGCCGAAGCAAGATCCATAAACTTCACTAATCCCGCTTTTTCACATTTTTCGAAGTCCATCCCTACCCTTTTCATATCCCTCAAGAACACTTCTCGACTTTCGCCAAAAGACACGTAGAGTCCAGGCTCTCGGAACTTTGATGCTCCATTGTACAAGTACTCAGCCGAGAATATGGTCTTACCGGAACCCGCATTGCCTGCCACTAGAATTAGGCTTCCCTTTGGGAACCCGCCTTCAATGAGACCGTCGAACTCGTCGATTCCTGTAGGGACCCTGTCTCCAACAGACAATTGTCTACCAGAATCTTGTTGAAGCGATCTGCCTAGATTGCTTTTCACCGTAATAAATTCCCCCACAAAGAGATCTAGTTAACGTAACCCGATTCCCCCTTTTTGGGAGATTCGTATTCCACAAATAGGTTACACGGAAAGCTGCAACTAATTAAGTTTCCCATATTTCCGAGACCATCCGAGGAAAGAGTTGCGAAACTCACAACTTCACAATAATACTGTTTCAAGCAGTATTCGCATCGCGCAGAGATCTTCCTACTTCAACACGCCAGAGAGAGAGAAAATGAAAAGCCCGCCAGCATGAGAAAATGTATATATTCATTAGAAGTGTTCAACTTTTCTTCTTTTGCCCAACGCGGAATATCTTTTTCTCCATCTTGGACATGCGCCTGCATCCTTGGTCTGTGATGAGATACGGGTCGCCTATGCCTATCAGACCTTGTTGCGGCAACACTGTCCAAGTCTCGACGTCGATGACCATGTCCCTCCCGAAAGGTTTAGGTGATGGCCCCATCATCGTATCATAAAATTTGTAGTCTTCTATTGAAATCCCTATGCTGTGGATCGAGATAAAGAGGAACCCTGAACCTCCACGCTTGTCGAAGAGATCATAGGCTGCGTCGACAGCTTCTACAGGCTTGGTTCCTGGTCTGATGGCGTAAACGCAAGCCTCCTGTGCCTCAACCATAAGATCGCTGAGGTTCGTGGTTTCCTTGGATGGGGTAGCAATGCATGCATGCCGGCTCAAGTCGGAGGAGTACCCTTCGTATACCGCACCAATGTCGAATCTCGCGATGTCGCCACGCTTCATCTTGACATCGGAGCTAAGATACTCTGGATCGCTGTCGCCAATACCGATGGTGACGTGACATGCATTCGCCATCCTTTCGTCTGCCATTCTTGCCCTAGCGACCCTAGCCAGGTCAATGACTGAAATACCGTTCCTTAGAGAGTTGATAGCGGCTTCAATACTCTTCTCAGCAGCTGCCGTTGCTTCTTGAATTCTTCGTATCTCTTCTTCACTCTTCTCAAGCCTCATCTCAACAAATAAGTCATCTGAAACCCTGATCCTAGCATCTGGGAATGCCCGTACAATCCCGTCGTACTGGTAAATTGGCATCAGGGACTCTACTCCAATAGTTCCTCCCTTGGGCAAGTCTGTCTGTCTGATTAACGAGGTTAGTCGTTGCAGGGCTTCGTCTCTAGAGAGTATGGGGGTTACTCTCTTGATCCAGCTGACTTTGTCGATGCTCCTAAAAAGTTGCCAGACGATGAGGGTCTCCTCGCCGTCCCTTGTGATGATAACTAGGTTTGGGTACTGGTTCGAGAGGGCTGCCAGTACAGGATTGGGAGTGGCGTAGATTGTGGGGAGACCACTACTGTAAAAAACATTCTCAGGAGACGACGCTATAAGGATGTCAACCCCTCTCTCATGCATCATTTCCGATGCCTTTTTCTTGTTGAACCCAATTGGCTCCATACTCGTCTCACCTGACTACCTGTGCGTACTATGTGTGCAAGTGGTTTAATGATTTCCGTGTTTTCTCTAAGGCGTAGTCGGTTGAATGCGACATTCGCAGTGCCTTCGATCTATATTTAGTGAAGGGCAGTCTTTCGATTACATAGCGCTCCAAGCGACGTTGATGCCGTGAACACGATAGTTACCATGCTCGACAAGGCTAAAGATCTCGGGGCAGAGTTCAAAGTCAACATTTCAGACAGAGAGATAAACGAACATAAGATTGGATGATTGGGGGTTTCCCGCCCCTACAAGAGAGAACCTGATGGATGAGGATGAGTAGGTTGAACAGCTAGGTACCTGCCTAGAAAACCTAATGCAAGCAAGCCTCCCCTATTTCTCATTCTTGGTTGAGCAGTAGTTGGAGTCGGGGAACGCGCAAATCGCGGTCCCATCTTTCCCGCAGCGATGGGTGTGCGGATCATAGTGGGGACACAGAGGAGGCTTTCGCTCTCCCCCCTTGGCTGGGTGGCTCCGACCCCACAACCCCCCATATCTCATATATATCTCGCGTGTATGTAATCAGATATCTCATCGGTTATTTAAGCATATCTCACAGATAACACATGGCAAAGCAGAGGACCCGCGGAGACCGCAAGATGACTAGCGCAAAGCGACCACAGTGGAAAACAATTCAGTTGCCAGAA
>JAHPYV010000059.1:13166-13644 GCA_019058495.1 Promethearchaeati archaeon | reverse complement strand
GAAAGGCTTGAAAATGTGAGAAAAGAGATAGACAAGATGCATAAGGATAAGGCAAAACGATTAAAGTCTGCTTAGAGAAACGTGCTGACGGGAACCATGTGGAGCGTGTTTGATCCAGAATGCCTATAATTGAGGTTGGAGGACTAAGAACCCACTATGAGGAGTACGGTAAAGGCGATGCTATAGTTCTAATTCATGGTCAACAAGGTACGGTAGAAGGATGGAGTGGAATGGTCTCGGTCTTGAAGCAGAAGTATAGGGTGATCACTCCAAGTCTTCCTGGGCGAAGCGGATCAGAGTATATGAGTGGGGAAGTCAGCATAAAGCGATACTCCGATCATGTTTCACACCTACTTTCGAGGATTGGAGTAAAGAGGGCAGTTGTAGGTGGAAGCTCTATGGGTGGATTGGTTTCCATGCAATTCTGTTTTGATCACCCAGACATGACTCTTGCTCTAGTGCTAATCGAGTCCGCCGC
>JAHPYV010000059.1:0-13156 GCA_019058495.1 Promethearchaeati archaeon | reverse complement strand
CAAAAATGCAGGTTGATGAATGGATGGTGAAAAACTACGAAGACGATTATGAAGGTACGACAAGGCTGATATCAAGTATAGGTTACTCAAAGAAGACCCCAAAGGAACTCATTCAGAAGGCTCTCAAATACAACATAGAGTGCCCGAAGGAAGCTGCTCTGAATGACACGAGAGCCTTGAAGACCTTTGATGCAAGTAACAGGTTGCATGAGATCAGGGTGCCCACCTTGATAATGATAGGCAGCGACGACAAATTGACCCCATTGCCTATGTCTGAGTTCCTAAACAAGGGAATAGCTGGCTCAATGCTAAAGATCATCAAGGATGCTGGACACTCGAGTATCATTGAGAAACCCAGAGAGATATCTGAAGAGATCATTCGATTTCTCCAGAAACACAGAATCTAGAGGAGATTTCGCACGAACTCAACTGCCGTTGACTGTTCCAGGTGTCATTTTCCCAGCTTCCGTCTCGCCGAGGAAGCATTGTCTTTACTTTGGTTGGAGGATTCGTGGGTGGGGGGCGTGGAGAATGCTTAGCCAAGCACCGCCGCGAGATCTTTTGAGCAGAGCAAGAACATGGAGCTACGCATTCGGCTATTGGCAACTAGCTTGGACAATATCCCTAGCAGTATTTATTTCACCAACAGTCATACTTAGTCGGTAGTTGTTTCAGCTCTTTCTCCCGCTAAATCCCTATATGTACGCCGGATTATACTCTGCATCCCTTGAATCTGACGTTGTTCACCTTCTAGTCATGACCCTAGCAGGAAACGTCGTATCGGCTATAGCTTCACTTTTATGGACCCTAACCTCAATAGTCTTCAGTTACTACATTTACAGGATTGGAAGACTTTACAATTTGAACTCCCTGATGGTTGCTGCTACACTGAATCTGATCGTGGCTATGCTTTCCCCATTTCTTCTTTATGCAATCTATCAGTTCTATGCGTCGGCATCAATGACAGCTGGTGGAAGCAGCCAGATCTTTGCAGCAGGGTATATTCTCGGAGCTAACCTAGTTCTCGGAGTACTAGCAACCGCAGGCTGGATCGCCTTGATTATTGGCCTTCGGAAGATGGCCGACAAGACACATGTCGACGGCTTCAATACAGCGAGAAGTCTGCTTATAGCGGGCATAGTCATAGCGCTGCTTGGCTTCGTGGGAATAGTACTTATCGGCAGAGGAATAGCCCAACTCATGACACAAGGAAGACAAATGAATCAGACGTTGTCAAATAGGCAGAATCCGAAGTCTTGACAGGATTGACATACTTCTCAAATGAGGAGAGTCAACATTCTCAACGCGATTCCTCCGACAGCAATGGCAAAGAATATCTCGAAAGCCGTGATGAACAGCGCTTTTTTCCAACGGAATTCCTTAACTAGTGCGCCAATTGTCGCTATGCATGGCACATAAAACATAACTACGATCGTGAACACAATCATCTGCACAGGCGTCAAGACCAATGCAAAGTTTGTCGTTCCGACCAGCGCCGCAAGCATTATCAACGTCAACTCTTTTCTCAGCACGCCAAAGATCAACACTATTCCAGTTATAGCTGGCAGTCCCAGCCAGCCACCTATCACTGGACTAAGGACTCCCGCTATTGGTTGCATAAGTCCTAAGACATCCATTAGTTTGAGAACGAAGCTACCCGCGATTATTATCGGGAAAGCCATCTTCACGAAGTCTTCGGACCTAAGCCAAGTCTGCCTCAGAACCATCTTCATGTTGGGCATCTTGTAGTCAGGCATCTCCATAATCAAGGCTGTGGGCTCGCCTGGTAAAACCTTGAACGCCAACCTTCCGAGGAGAAAGATCACTACTAAGTCTAAGGCATAAATAGCTAGAGCCCACTGAATTCCCAGAAATACTCCCACTACTCCAAGGATCACAACAGTCCTTGCAGCGCACGGCACAAGCGTTGTAACGAATGCTGCTAGCAGACGTTCTCTATCAGTCTCCATAATTCTACAGCCGAGACAGGCTGGCACATTGCAGCCGTATCCTAGCATCATGGGAATAAAGGCCTTACCATGCAACCCCATCTTGTGCATTAAGTTATCCATAAGGAATGCGATTCTGCTAAGGTAACCTGAATTCTCTAGGATATCCAATATGATGTAGAAGGGAATGATATAGGGCAAAGCAACGGTGATACCAGCTATGACTCCTTCTATGACACTCCATCCTAGAGCAGATGCAACCCCAACACCAAGTAGGGCTTGGTAGGCTGGTTGCCAACTGTAGAAGAAGTCGGATAACAAGGTTGAGAACCATCCACCAAAAGTGAAAACCAAGATAAACATTGAGATTACAGTTATCAGCATTATAGGGTAACCCGTGAACTTGTTCGTGGTCACATTGTGGAGCCGTTCCTCAAGTAGCGGCTTCAGCGGGGACTTTACTTCTTGAACACTCCTAGCTAAGCATCCGGCCACTTCATATCGTTCAGATGTGATTACTGTAGGGCAGGAGTGATTATGGATCTTCTCAAGCTCCCTAGCTAGCTCGCCTGCCTTCGAAACGATCCTTGAGTCAACTTTCTTTACTCTATTTACGATCTCCTCGTCTCCCTCGAGGAGTTTGATCGCAAGGTACCTATCCGGGTACTTGAATTCATGTTTCTCAAGTATGCTGGTCAGCCTATTGACCCTTGCCTCGATCTCATTTCCGTATCTCAGTGGATCATAGGAGCAGGTGTTCTTCTCTCGCTGAGCTGGTTGCAGGACTTCTTTCTTGCCTATGCGTTGCTGGTTTTGTTTCTTCCTGTTTTCGATGGTCTCCACGGCTTTGTCTAGGAGTTCGTATATGCCTATTCCTTTGACTGCAACGGTCGGAACAACAGGGACTCCCAGAGCTTCCTCGAGTTTCTTCAAGTCGATCCTGATTCCTTTCCTCTTCGCCAAGTCAATCTGGTTCAAGGCGATAATTAAGGGAGTCTCAAGCTCCATCAACTGCAATGTGAAAAACAAGTTCCTCTCTAAAAGGGTGGCATCAACCACATTTATTACTAGATCCGGTTTCTCCGAGACGATGTACTCCCTTGAGACCAACTCCTCTATGGAGTAAGTTGAAAGAGAGTAGATGCCAGGCAAATCAATTACATCGATGGTGTATCCTTTGAAGTAAAGTGTCCCTTCAGCCCTCTCAACCGTCTTTCCCGGCCAGTTCCCAATGTGCTGGTGTAACCCCGTTAACTGGTTGAATACGACACTATTATGGACAAAGATGCCATTTGCTAGCATGAAACTATTATTGTCTTCTACTGACAGGTCATAGACATATCCATCGCCTGTGTCTCCTTCGCGAATCTCGATTATGCTATCCCATACTACTTCACTAGAGGCGAGCTTCTGCAGTACGTCAAGCGAGTCATATTCACTGCCAGAATGTGCCCTATAGATGTCAGCAAGTCTCTTAAGAAATCGTTTTGTGGTGTTTCTTCTTTCATTTTCAAGAGCACTAATTTGTGTTCCCTTCACAGACTTCCAGCCTAGTTCTTGCACGACTTCGAGTTGTGTTAGCCCAGCAGCCATCCTTGCTTGCCTCAACACACCTCCGATGCCCTTTATTCTTTCTAGCCACTGAGCTCTCCTCTCACATGGTTTCCGAACATATCTCACTTCATAGTATGGGGTTCCAGATACTCGCCTGACATTTAACCTTGAGAGATTATTAGTCAATGCAAGTAAGATTACTAGCCCTAACTGCAATTCCATGCTCTTTGTAGTGGCATGATTTGCAGTTGCTTGTCTCCACCCGTCACCTTCAAAGTAACCTTGCAGCAATGACTTCATTAAGTCTTGGCTCCATCCATAGACAAATGATGGGATGCGTTTCTCCCCAGAGGCGCTTCCAAATTGCCGCAGAACTGGCTCGAGAACCTTAGAGACACCTATGTCATAGCTGCCTTTGCTGGCACTTTTTACGGTATGGAACAGTATGTTGTGACTTGCAAGGATACGTTGTATAAAGCTCCTTATCTTCTCATTCGAGGTCGCAATCCTTGGTATCCGAACCGATGAATCCATGGACCCCTCCGCGACATACAAACCGAAAAATCTTGCCAAGTCATTATCTATCTTCAAGAATCTTGGGATCCTGTTACCATGAACAATAACAAAATCGTCAAGAATCTGATACTGCTTATTTTCTTTTTCAATTGTTCTCGAAATATAGTCTCCGAGATCCAATACGGTCTCAGATTGCTCGACGCCAAGTTTTTGAACAACTGGCAACTGATCACCAATGGACAGTTGTTCACCGCTTTCGACACTTGGTATTCCTCCTCTCAAGACAATGAAATTGTGATCTCTAGTGGCGGTTAACGTGCGACCTGAAGAGGTCTCCAAATGCAAGAGCATCCGCCGTTCTTTGTGACGCAATACGTGCGTTACTTTTTTTCTCTCGACTTTCAGCGTCCGGATGTTCAATGAAATAACGAACAAGTCTCGCGGTGCGGCAACAACACTCTCGCCTATCTTCTCAGTCGCCAATGAATCAAGCAAGCCATTCACTAACGTCCCGATCTGGACGAGCCTCCATTGACCACCACTACTCACATAAACATACTCATTTCCGGCAAGTGATTTGCCAACATTGGCGTTTCCTGCTAGTGCAATCTTTAGTAATCCCTTCTTTCCAGCCGCTTTTTCACGGACAATCTTTTTCGCGACATGGGCGGAACTGCTGGCATTTAGTTGAAGGTTCTCACCTTTGGTCGAGTTAGCATTCATTCCGTCACCTCCACCATTATCTTTGACGCCATGCCCCTTCCTAGCGCTATTCTGGATCCTCTGACCAAGATTTCTATTGGTCCGCCCAAAGGAGCTGATTTCACAACGACTACCTTGGCGCCGGGGGTTAGTCCGAGATCCATTAAACGCTGTATGATCCCTCGTCTGTGTCTGAAACGCTTTGTAGGACCTTCTTGCCTTCCATTTGGAATCGCGGATCCGTCAACATCCAATACGATTCCACTTTCCCCGTTCAGTAATTCAGTTAAGTGTAGTACCCCCCGCTTCATCGTGCAGCTAACACCCCTTTTCATTATTGTTCGTACTCGCCGAAATCTGCGCCTCGACTTCTTTTTGCCTCAGGCTTTTGCACTATTTTCTTCGCTTGTTTTGCCACTTTGCCTCCGACCAGCACCTCAATCACTGAGGCTGCTTTTTCGCTAATTTTGTGAATGGTGGATCCCTGTGACTTGACAGTTATTATGCCGTCTGAGGGTTCTTTTCCAAGTATCTCAATCGAGACTCCAGGGACTAGGCCTAGCTTCGAGAGGTACTGCAACATTTCGGCATCCTCATCTGTAACTCTGACGATCACACCTCCTTCTGAAACGTCTAGGTTAGAAAGAGGTACAGATGATGCCGCGCCGCTTTCCCCTTCGACGAGTTCGCCCTCTTTTGGAGGTATGCGGTTGCCGTGCGGGCATGTCTTAGGGTGACCTAGAACTTCCTCCAGGTTCGCAATGATCTCTTCGTCATCTATGTCGTGCTCGATTTTGCATGCTGCTTCGTGTGCTTTGCTCCAGTCCAAGTGAAGGATATCGGTTAGTAGCCTCTCTGACAGGCGATGCCTCCGCACTACTTGCACTGCTATTCTTCGGCCTTTTTCTGTTAGCTTGACGCCTCTGTAGGGTTCATGTTCTACTAATCCCTCTTTCTCTAACCGTTCTATGGTGTTAGTGACTGTCCCCGGGACGACGTTTAGCCATTTGACTATTTCGTTCGTCTTGGCAGAGTCTCCTTCCTTCTCCTGAAGCCTATAAATTGTCTCCAGGTATTCTTCGACCACATCAGTAACTTGCTGTTCTCCCAAAACGTATCCACTTCTTTCTCTCATGTAACGATTAGACGCAATATAAATTACGACTAGTCGTATTTATAGTTTGCCACACCTAAACAGAAAGCGCATTCTGGACTCTTTCCCAAGAAGTTAGCCGTGTGGTAAAAGTCTTGAAGAATGAGGGAGATAACTGCTTTAGGGAGAAAAGCACCAAGAAAGGATTAGATGTGAGCCACTGGTGCGTGTGTCAAGTTGCTCGTTACTTGTGTCGGCATACTGGTTTCCGACGTTATTGCCAGCGGTTTACCCAAGGTTTCCCAGCCAGGGGAAGTGACTTTCGCCCCTTCTGGAATAAAAGTATGCGTCGGAGGACACGCGGCAAACGTATCAATCGACCTGTTGAAGTTGGGCCTGACAAGAGGTGACGTTAGTTGTGTCGGCACTGTCGGCGAAGATGCTTTCGGTGACTTCATAATGAAGGAACTCAACGACAGTGGCGTGGTTACACATATTGATAGAACTGAGAAAGCCGGGACTTCATCGAACATGATCCTAGTTGTTCAGCGTGAGGATCGCAGATTCCACGTTGATATAGGAGCTAACCCGCTCCTTGACCCACGCAGAGTCAGGGATGTATTAACAAAGGAGAAACCCTGCATATTATATGTTGGAGCTACCGGGTTTCTCGGAGATTTCGATGAGCAACTTCCTAGGATCCTTAAGAAAGCGAAGGAAGAGCTTGACTGCGTGACTTTTGTCGACCCCGTGCAGCCTCATGGGCATGGCTGGGAATACCTTCAAAGGTCTCTGGAGTGGATTGACGTACTCCACTGCAATGACGTTGAAGCTGAAAGCATGACAGGCAAGAACAAAACAACTGAAGCGCTTAGTAGTATCTCAGATCGAGGCGTAAAGTTGGCAATAATCACGATAGGTGATCAAGGGTTAGTGGCTAAACATGCATATGATAGAATCACTATGCCTGCCTTCAAAGTCCCGGTAGTAGACCCGACAGGAGCAGGAGATGCATTCTCAGCAGGAGTAATATGCTATCTATCAAGACGAGCGGATACCTTGCGGAAGCTTGAAGTCGCTTCTCTTACGAGAAAGGATCTATTAGAACTCTTGCTTGAAGGTGAAGCAGCGGGAGCTGCATGTGTGACCGACATCGGAACGACGAAGGCAGTCACGCGCGAGAATGTTGACAGAATACTTCGGGAGCAGAAGGAAGCGATTCTGGACCAGATGCGGATTGGTTTCAAACCGTTTTGATTGCTTGGTAGGAATGTATGGAGTCTGTTGCCAGCGTGGTTCGAATATGCATAAAGCATATGGTCTGAGCAATCCCTGTGTTGTTGCACATGCTGTGAATCTTCAAGCCCCACAGAATGTATTATAGCTTATCTACAGTTTGGCAGCAAGCTTAGCAAGTCTCTTCTCTTCTTGCTTCACCACCCCATCCAGCCCAAACGCAAAGAATACTAATCCTATCAAGGTACTGAGTCCATCGACTGCACCCAGCACTGCCAACCAGATTCCTAAACTGAAGTTGGCGTCTAAAACCAAGCCCGATCCTGTTATGGAAACGGTGGCGATAATTGCGCTGACGATCATGCCAGCAGTTGTAGACAATATCCCTATCTTGATTTCTCTTCTGTTGATCCATTTCCTAATTCCTGCAAGTCCTTTTGATAGTGTGATTGCGAATACTAGACCGAACACACCCATTACTGCAATGTCCGACACTATAGGGTTGATGAAAGCCATCGCATGCTGATAGTAGTCAGATGGTGGCATCGGGTTAGGGTTCCCGTGTATCGCTTGCACCAGTAGATCATTATATGTCTCAGACAAGTACGATGAGAGCTGCTGCACCAAAGAGAATAACGGCAATGCTGCCGAGTTCTCGAGAACAAATGCTGCTGTAGCCAATTTGAGCGTGGGTAACCTGTAGTAGACGCCGACTTTATATAAGTGGTAACCGAGAATAATTGAGAACGGCGGCACTAAGATCGCTAGCCCCTCGACAAGAGCTTGTGTGGACGAAATGGTATACATGATCTGCCACAGCTCCCCAACTCCTCCGTGCGCAACAAATGAGAGAAAAAACGGAAACACTAAATATGCTTCCCATATCAGGAATAGACCCCAGACGAGAACAAACGTAAACAGAGAGGTGATTATAATCGCTGTCCTCCTAAGCAATGCAGAATCATGCTTTCTACCCAGCAATCTTCCCTTGCCCCTTCTCGACGTCTTTCAGTATCAGTCACTTGATGTCAGGATCACTGCGCTTTGCATGTGATCCATTTGATCCCATGAACTTAAAGCGTATAAGCTATTAAACTCAAAGACCAGAAGCAAGACACTTTCCCGGGATGGCAGGATGATATCGTGTTCTCACTGACCTAGAAGATAGGGGTGTTAGCAATTGATGAGGTTTACCAAGGAGCAGACTGTCTTCGACGTAAGTGGAGTGAAGTTTGGCGGTCAAGTCGGACAGCATCCTACAGTGCTGATTGGGACGATTTTCTACGATAAGCATAAGATTGTCTCCGACCCAGCGAAAGGGGTGTTTGACAGAAGCAAAGCGGAGGACTTGATCAATCGACAGCAAGAGATGGCGGATAAGACTGGGAACCCCGCGGTCTTGGACATCGTTGGAAACGCGTCCGAAGCTTTGATCAAGTATATTGATTTTGCCGCTGCGGTAACTGAAGCTCCGTTCCTTGTTGATAGCACAGCGGCGGAAGTCAGAGTTGAAGCTATGCGCCATATTTCTGAAGTCGGTCTTATGAGCAGGGCGATCTACAACTCCATCATGGAGACCCCTAGGCAAAGTGAAATCGATGCGCTAAGGGATTTGAAAGTGGAAGCAGGCATTGTTCTAGCGTTCAATGCCAGAGACATGACTCCTGAGGGTAGATTGCACGTGCTCAATGGGTCATACGAGAAAGAAGGCCTAATCGATCTGGCCAAGGAAGCAGGCATTGAGAAGCTTCTGATCGATACTGCTGTCCTTGATGTCGCAAGTATTGCTTTTGCGGCGAGAGCGATCCAACTCGTCAAGGAAGAGCTCGGTCTGCCAGCCGGGTGTGGTCCCTCGAACGCCATAACCGCTTGGAGGAAGCTGAAGAAGGGCTTCATGGGTCCACAGGCCTATATAACATGTTTGTCAGGGGCATCCCTTTTCACGTTGCTGATGGGGGCGAACTTTGTGCTTTATGGACCTATTGAGGAAGCATACTCAGTGTTCCCTGCCATAGGCATGATCGATGCGATGACGGCATACTACGCGAGGAGAGTGTACAAGGTTAAGCCAGAATCCGAAGCTCACCCAATGTACAAGGTCTTCGAGAAATAGCAGTCATTTCGGGGTTTGGGAACGACTCTTACTAGTGCTCGGTCATCCAGAACTTGGTGGGGTTAGTGTGCGCATCCACGACACATGGTTTATCTGAATTGATGGCGCTCTCGATTGATGGTTCAAGTTCGCTCGGTTCCTTCACTTCGAAGCCCTTGCCCCCCGCAGGAATTGGCGAAGTCGGCGAAATTCGGATTCACGAGTTCCGTCGCAAACTTCGGGTATCCTTCCATTTTCTCCTCGTGAATTATCATCGATAGCTCACTGTTGTCGTACACGATGGCGACTACAGGCAAATTGTGCTTCACTGCTGTAGTGAAGTCAGCCATGACCATAGAGAAGGCTCCATCCCCCGTGAGTGTTACCGACTTCCGATCGGGAAAAGCGAATCCTGCTGCCAGCGAGCCAGCGAAGCCGAATCCCATTGTTGCTAGGTATCCTGATAGAATGAATTTCTGTCCGCCCATCCGGAAATACTTACCAAACCACCAAGAGTTGTCGCCCACATCGATTGAGATTACTGATTCTTCCGGCAAGATTTCCTGAAGCGCCTTCAGCACTCGCGCGGGGTGAATCGGAACCTCGTCTTGGGATGTTACGGATTCTACTTTTCGGTCCCATTGCCGCATCAGTTGGTTGATCTTGTCAAGCGTCGGTTTGTTATCACGTTCTTCGACTAGTCTGCTCAGCAGAGGCACGGTGTCCTCGACACTTCCCCATAACGGTAGTTCGACTGGGAACCGCTTGCTAAGTACCATGGGATCGTAGTCGACCTGAATGATTGGCTTGTCTTGTGGAATGCCTGTTTGCGCCGAGAATGAGCTGCCAAGGACGATGAGAAGATCTGACCCATGGACAAGTTCTTTGGCTGGATCAGAGCCGACGCTGCCGAAGACTCCGGCGACTTGTGGGTCAAATTCTGAGATAATACCTTTCGCTTTGAACGTGGTGGCGATTGGCGAGCCAATCTTCTGAGCCAACTCAACAACTTGATCAGTCGCATACCGAGAACCCCAGCCAGCAATCATTGCTGGGCGCTCAGCAGAATTGATCATGTCTGCCGCCTTCTTGCAGAGATCCTCCGCGGGGCGAATTCGGAGTTGTGGAACTCGGCTTTTTATTGGCTTCGCCAACTGCATGGTTTTCGACCGTTGAATATTGATCGGAACTCCTAGATGAGACACCCCCCGACGAACCAGTGCGTTCTTGATCGCCAGCAGAGTAATTTCGCCGGTCTCCTCGGGAGTGGTGATAACTTTGTTGAACAGTGAAACAGATTCAAAAAGCGCATTCTGATCGATTTCCTGTAACACGTCGCGACCGATAAACTGCAACTCGACTTGTCCGGTAAGCGCCAACACAGGCGCATGATCCATCTTTGCATCATATAATCCAGTCATAAGGTTGGTTGCGCCTGGACCAGCAATCGTGAGAACAACCCCAAGTTGATTGGTCAGCTTGGCGTATGCCGACGCCATCAACGCAGCAGTCTCTTCGTGCCGAACGGTAATGAACTTTTTCCGCACGCTTCCGTATCGCTTCGGAAACGCCTAGACTCGTGTGACCGGGAATCCCGAAAACGTATTTCACACCAGCTTCAACTAGCTCATCCACAATTACTTCCGACGCCGTCTTCTCGATAGGACCTTCACTGCCCGAAGCTACCACTTTTGTAATTTTGGACAAACTCTCCGACCGCTCCTTCATCCTCTGAAGCCAGTCAGGCTTGTTTGCAATGCAATCAGCGCGAATGGTTCTACGATTACAAATTTGTTTTGCCAATCTGGACAAGACCGTCGAAAACATGGAAACGATCGACTGTGAAGTAAAGACAAGTGATTTAAGATACATTTGCTGGAAATTCTGATTGAGTCGGCTCAGAAGCCTTCAACAAAACAGATCACCTGAGACCGGAGGCTTGAAATAATGAAGGTGAGTGAGTACGAAGCAAAGAGTACAAATGCGCAGTACACCAAGGCACGGCAACTTTGCGAAGAACCTCACGCAGACGTTGACACGAAGAAGGCGTTCGGCGCGTCCCTTTTTTTGTCATACTGGAGCGCGATAGAAAGAAGAATGGGGCTACTGCTCACAAATGAGAATATTCTGGTCTTTTCTCTATTGCAGATTATCAAGTAGAAGATGGTTTCCTCATGACCAGCTTTATTGATTTGGTGGGGCAGGTGGTTACGCATACTCCGCATCCGAAGCACTTGGCTTCGTTGAATTCCATTCTGTCGTCTACGAGTTGTCTTGCGTGGAACTGGCAGCGCTGAACACATTTGCCGCAGTTGTTGCAGGTTCCAAAGTTGTTGGAGGCTATGTATTCTGAAGCTACGACATGGTCTGGTATGCCGAATCTGATGAGGGCGCTCAGGGAGTGGCAGCAGCAGGAGCAGCAGCTGCAGATGTATCTCGGTCTTTCCTCACTTTTGATCGTGTAAGTCATGTGGACGAGACCAGCTTCGTGAGAACGCCTGAGAACATCAAGCGCTTGATGTTTTGAGAGCTGCTTTGGACCCTTCTTGATTGTCGCTTTAGGGGAGTAATCTAGGCGAAGACAGACATCCCTTGGTGCATCGCATTTCCGTAGCTTTGTTCTGCATGCGCAGTTTCTTAGGGTTATCGCACGAGCGCCTTCCAAAACCTTCTCCGCGCTGGCTAGACTGAGGATTGTTTGCTGTCCTTCTATGGAGACATCAACTGGGATAGTAAGCGGTGTATATCTGTCTACGAACTTTTCTATTAGTTGATCTTTTGTCCAATCCTTAGATTCCTTTTTCATTCCTCGCCTCTCCAAACAAGTCCCATTTATCTGTTGCCGAGATCGGCTTTAGGTCATTGTGCTTTTGTCAAAGTGCAATAGATTCCGTCTTCTTTTTTGGAGTATCTTCAAGCTCCAATGGTATGCGTCTTAGGATCAATCTAGAGTTGCCTCGGCTTACTCTTGCTACCATGAACACTATTGGCTATTTTGACGGCCTCCACTG
Source organism: Promethearchaeati archaeon (assembly GCA_019058495.1). Taxonomy (GTDB): domain Archaea; phylum Asgardarchaeota; class Atabeyarchaeia; order Atabeyarchaeales; family Atabeyarchaeaceae; genus JAHPYV01. The sequence continues at coordinate 1,003 of JAHPYV010000059.1, read as the reverse complement.
CGTCCTTTGCAAAGTATGCTCCAAGAGATTTGGCGAATTCTGGACTGGTCGACCAGCCTCCAATCATATACTTGACTGGGAGTCTCTCAGCATCGATCCTCTTCTTGAGTTCAGCAAGTTTGTCTAGGGAACCAGATATTGCTGAGCCTGCGCCAATGATGTCGGGCTTGGCTTCCTTCGCTTTTTCAATGAATCTCTGGACTGGAACATCTTCGCCTAGGTCTACAACCTCCCACCCAGCGGACTGCAGCATGGTTTTCACAACTTCCCTTCCAATCGAGTGTATGTCACCCTCAATCTCTCCTATCAGATACTTCCCTGCAGCTACGCTTTTGTCGACCTTCAGGTGAGGCTTAATTGCCTCAAGCACAGCTTTCATGGCTTCACCAGTAAGAAGAAGGTCCGTCAATGAGGAGCCACCCTGTCCTTGCGTGTATTTTTCTCCTGCCTTCATCATACCCAGCGCGCAGCCTTTGTTCAAAATATCTATTGCAGAGATTCCGTTAGCAAGAGCTTCATTTGCGATTCGAACCGCTTCGATATCATCGCCATCGACCAAAGCTCCAATGATCTTGTCGAGTAGCATATTCTTCGACAAAGGGAAACGCTCCCCAAAGTTTAGCAAATTCTTTCTTATACATCGAATAGCGACTAATAACAATATTGGTTCGAAATACGTTCAGAAGTTACGCGTTCGTAGAACCGAATTGTGCTGCATTATCAGGATTTGGGAGAAGAAGCGAAAAGTGAATGGCGTTCTCAACATTATCAGATAAGGGTGAAAACAAAAAGATCAGAAAAGAGCGAGTCTCATCCAAACCAAATAAAAGAGTTCGGGGTGTCTTGCTTACTACATTACACTACTCCGAATTTCACGTCCTTGTATTCGTTAGTGCTGATTCCAAGTGGTATTCTTATTTCCAGCACGCCGTTCTTGTATTTCTTGCTGACTCTGGCTGTGTCGGCGTTTGGAGGAACGTTGATTGTAGTGGTTTTGAAATTG
>JAHPYV010000058.1 GCA_019058495.1 Promethearchaeati archaeon | reverse complement strand
GTCTTCACAACATCAGTCAACACAAGAAAGAGATTTAACTGACAGTGTGCTCCTGATATTTCCTTGTCTACGGTTCTTCATGGTTTCCCAGTTACACTCAAATCAGGGGTATCAAGCATTGTATCAGATGTTAATTCAAGCTGCGAGGTGATATACCGCAGGCTTGGCAAATGTAAAAATGGATAGCATAAGGTTTTTCAATAGTATAGGTAGAAGGTCACATTTCTCTTTCTAAGAAGTCTTTCTCCCTCAATATGTGACGCTTCCAGATCTCAATTTCTGGCAACCAGTATTTCAGAAGATCAAACTTGTATAAGGGATAAAAGAGCGGTATCCCCAATAGATCCCCTATCACTACGATCATCATAGCTGCGTTCCTATTGAATTTCTCCTTCTTGGTCTGTTGAACCATCTCGGCAACCGTCATACCGTATACGAAGTTCCTTATTATGTATTTGATCTTCTTGAAGCGACCCATCATGTTGAACTCCTTTTTGATTGTTAGTCTGTTGAGGAAGACAAAGTCAACCGTCAATTATCAGAAGTTACTAGATATTCCGAAAAAAAAGGAGGGAAGTTTGAGTTGTTCCGGTTTTGCCTACTTCTTTTCAGCCTTCTTTTCGACCTTCCTTTCGACCTTGCCCTTGTAGGCCTTGTACCAATCGTGAGCAACTAGAAGACCAAGTAGGAACAGTATTATTCCGATAGCACCAAATATTCCATTAAGAACCAAAGCACCAGTCATGTTCTTTATGTAAGCCAAGCCTAGTGGCGTACCGAGAGCTATGGCGGCGATGAATACGATAGTTTCCCATATTAGTGCAGCTTCACATGTTATTACCATGAATATCGCGGGCCACAATGTCCACCATGTGCGTCTCTTCTGTTTAGACAAGTACAATGTCACAAGTAGTAGCGTCAATCCCGCAAGTAACTGATTAGATCCACCGAATAGTAGCCAAATATTAGACCAGGCACCCGTGCTTGCAAATATGACCGCGATCGCTAAGCCGATAAAAGTCGCAACATACTTGTTTCCGATAAGGGTCCTCAATGTTGGCTTCGACGCCGTAGCTTCTGTCATCGCTAATCTGAAGAACCTTATGATCAGCATTTCAACAGTCAATGCGAATATCACTAGCCAGGTACCGAAGAAGGCTGCGATAAATGGTCCAGCTGCCGCGCCACCAAAGAGTGGAGATACAAGGACCTGCGCTCCAGTGACCAAGGATACCCAGTTAACTGGATTGTACACCACCAAGACCATGTACGCTGCTAATGAGGCTAGAGCCAGAAGCCCCTCTGTCAGCATCGATCCGGCACCGACTGGTAAGGCATCGGTTTCCACATCAAGCTGTCTTCCCGACCCAGATGTACCTACCAAGCTATGCCATCCGGAGATAGCACCACAAGCGATCGAAACCATCAAGATGGGCCACAGCGGACCTACCCAAGTCACAATGTTCTTGCCCGACGGTATGCTGAACCAAGATCCGACATTTGCCATTGGCTGATTGATTACGACTCCTGTAAGCGGCGACAGCAATGCTCCTCCTATTAGTAGTATGATTCCAAAGATAGCTGGGAAGGATGCCATGTACACCACTGGCTGGGTATACCATACTAATGGGGTTACTGCTGCTATGAAACAGTAGATGCTGATTACTATCATCCAGAACAGCAATGCCCAACTTCCGAGATACGCGCTTAGCGATATTGGCACATAGTAGCCCACTACTATTCCTAAAACCACTATTATGAGTCCAATGATTGTGGCGTAGAGTATGCGGACTTTCTTGGATATCAGTACTCCACTTATTACGCCTGCTATTACTACGAAGAGTGTTCCGAGCACTGATGCTGGAACTGCGTTTTGATATACAGCCATTAAGAACACGAAGGTCGCTGATATCAGTGTTAGGTAGAATAGCAGGAACCCTATGAGTGCGTTTCTTGCTCTAGGACTTATGTACTCGTATGTTAGCGGACCCAACGTTTTTCCTTCATTTCTAACTGTCAACATTATTGAACCGTAGTCGTGCAGCCAACCTATGAAGAAGGTGCCCCCGAGTATCCACACTAAGGCTGGCAACCAGCCATACGTTAGGGCTATGAATGGTCCTAGGATGGGGCCGAGTGCGGCTATTGATTTGAACTGAAATCCAAACAGGATGTACTTGTTTGCTGGGAAGAACTCTATGCCATCCATGTAAACGTGGGCTGGCGTAGGTTTCTTTGCATCTGGTTTCCAGACTTTCTTGTTGTACTGCTTTCCGTATACGAAGTAGGCAAGCGCGAAGATTACGATCCCAAGCACTATAAATAGCGCTGGAGAATCTGCCATTCCTGTGTCCCTCACAATCTCCCTATTCTACTTTCCTATTTATTTGCAAAGGCAACTTATATAACACCTTTCTTATAACGTTTACTGCCTAGTGTATGGAAGCTTCGTTCAGGGACAGAGCTATTCGACAAACTTCAATGTTTTAGAGGCGAAACAATCTGCACTAAGGTCATAGTCGTGAGGGGAGATTATTAATGGCGGACGATCAGCTAGGGCTCACAATAGTAATGGTTTTAGTGGCAATTCTTCTGTCATCGTTTTTCCTCGGGAGGAGCCTGAATTACAGAAAGCAACGGACATACTATAGGTTGTTAGCAGATGAGGTTAGACCCTTCTCCAGGACTCTGACATACAGGAGCTATGGACCAAGTGCCATTTCCTATGCTTTTCCATCTCTGACTGGAAAAAGTGCTCCGTTCAATAATCTTCAAGCATCAGTCACACTTCTTGATAGAGAGAATCTCTTCCACTATGTATTCTCTAAATTGAGGGGAGGCAATGACAGAACTATTGTGAAGGCAGATCTGAAGTTTAAGCCGAACATCAAATTCGAAATGTTCTTGAAGAAAGGAGCACCATATAGATTGGCCAAGAGGACGCCTGTGGAGGGATTGAAAGCTGTGAGAAACGAGGCGATGTCCGGTGATTTTCTCTTGAGATCCACGGACCCAGGCATGGCGCAGAAGGCTTTGTCCATAATGTTAACGGTGACGAAATTAGGCCTGGTTAGACCGTATCTTGAGCACTTCTCGTTGTCTTCTGAAAGTCCTCATATTGTATTGATCTATAACAATAAAGGAGAATATTCGGGGCTGTTCCGCTTTCTATGGGATTACGGAAAGCTCCTGAACGATGCTTTCTCTAAAATGGTAAGGCGCAGGTAAGTGGTTGGTTAAGTAAGAGATTACAGAGAGGATCCTTCCACGGTTATCTCGTCTTCTTTTCTGGTCCTTTCATGGCATGCAATCGACCCAAGAATACACTTAATTGTAGGTCTGTTTGATAGTATGATATCAGGGTATTCAGACCTCATCTTGATCGTTATCTCTCTGTTTGTGACCTCACATCGAAATACGCACACAACATTAGCGTCCGAGTACTGCTGCCCGAAGACTCCGAATCGTTTCTTGCTTTCAACCCAGATCGAGTATGCTCCTTCATGTTTACATATCTTTATTTTCCCTGCTTCTTTGAGTGAAGATTTGGAGTTCTTCCTTATCTCTTGGTTTTTCAGTAGAAGCCATTCATCAACATCTGAGAAGTGTTTGCGGTCATCAACCTTAAGCTGCAATCTTATTGGCCTTCCGATCCTGTTCTTATCTTCTACTACAATCACTGCAGATGTGTTCCCAACGATGACCCACTTGTCATTATTAACGACTTTCGAAAGGAATGCTTCTGGAGTAAAATAGGATGGCACTACATTCCACTTTTCTGGAATCATGAAGTATATGTAGACAGTCGTACCATGCAACATGCTACCTGCTCCCAAGAAAACTTCCTTGAACTTCAAGACTCGCTCCCCATTTTCAGCCACTGTGAATAGGAACTTTAGATGAGAATAGACCAAATAAGCTTTACTAGGAATGTTTCTCCTAGTTGGCGCGCTCTAAATATTGCGTTCAACTCAACTGATGGGCCAAGTCAAGTAGGAAGCAGATGCTGCGATCAAGAGTAACGACAAGGAATTTCCCCTTATATCTTGGAGCAGGAACATTGAATGTTGAGAGAAAATTACGCCTCAAATGTGTTCCTTGGAACTCGGTTCAGCTATGCGTTTTCTCACTCTGCTCTCCAGTGTCGTGGGTTGTGTCGAGACACCAAGTTTCCTAGCTGCGACCTTCAGGTTACTCATATATACGAGGCAAATATAAGACCTTGGTATACCCTCGGCACAATGTATATCCAGCTCACATCCCGAGAGCGATTTGCTGACGATCATGTCTTCAGGAGACGATGAATAGTATTCAGTTTCATCTATGGGTATCTTCCCTCTATTGCGAAGGGTTTCGAGTTCACTTACAAGGTACGCTCCTTTCTTGGCTATATGGAGAAAAGAGTTCTTATCAGATATGGTGGTGTGACTTTTCCTTGGAAGCAGTGAGAAAGTCTCTTTCTCCTATCGAGAAACCTCGCTCGGTCAGGGCATCCACCACAGCGGTTGCAGCTTTCTCTCTTAGATTAATCACAACATCGATATCCAGTGTCGTTCTTATGTTACCTCAACTGATAGTTGCGACCCCGCTGATGATTGCGTACTTCATTCCGAGTTACTTAAGGGCAACCGCTAGCGCCTTTGTAACGTCTTCAATTGTCCTTCGCTTATGCACCCCTTTCACTCACCTTGCTCATCTTTATTGCGAACCAGTCAGTTCAGACGCGATCTTCAGAGTTTCGGCTGGGCTCATTCCGCGCAGCATCATGGCTTCTTTCACTAACTCGTATTTCTTCTCGAGCGCGATACTCTGATATCTCCTAACGGTGAGCATTCCCCCAGGCGACAAGACTCTCAATCCGCCTTCTTATGAACGTAACAAGCGAACCTAGAGCGGGATTAGGCGCTACTCTCATTGCAACAGGAGGCAGACTGCCAATCCCAGTGGGCCTTCTGACTTTTTCAGGTCTCCTCACTCGCCCCAGCGCCATCTGACTGCGCATTAGAATTTCAGTCTGTTCCGTTCTGACTTATCCTTATTCAACGTTTCCACCAAGTGTTGCCCTGACTGAATCCGCTCCAGAATCACGTCGGGTTGTATGCTTGAGATTCTATGGACCGAAGAGTGTTGATTACTATCTGATTTTGCCTCGCTAGGACTGCCAGCAGCTTGGTCATTGCTTGATAGTATCTGGCTTGGAGCTTCTCCTCCTTGGTTCCGGCGCCGTATTTGGCAAGCCATCGCGTAAGACCGCCTAGAATGCCTCCTATATCCTTGTTGACGGTGCGCAGGTCCTTCGAGCATTCGGTTAGGAGTTCTTGGTTGGTCAGTTTTGGAAGATCCAATCGCACCCTTCGAAGGACACCAGTTTCGATTTCGCGGAATCCTTCGAGGCCTTCGTTAAAGAGTTTGACTCGGTACTTGCCGTTTTGTCTCAATCCTTGCTCGATCAGTTCTTCTGTTTCGTCTCGCTTCACCAGATACAGATCCAATGCTTCCTCAACATCGATCTCCAAGGTTAAGAGTCTCCGCTTTAAATCCCTTTCAAAACTCTCCAATACCCCGACAAGTTGTTCTTGACTCGCAACTGAGACTTTCTCATCCAAGTTAACCTTCTCCTCCGTTCAAGGTGCATGAATGAGCACTATTTAAGCATTCACCTATCGAAGAGAATGTGATGGGAGTACTCCTCCCAATTGCGATTGCATGGACAATCAAGAAAAAAGAGATTGAAGGATTTCCCCAAAGTCTATGGCAGTCTAACTTTCTCACATCTCTTTGTCATCTGTTCTAATTGAACGCCCATGGATCCGCTTATGATCCCTATGTTTCGTATCTACTATGCTAAATGGCGTCGGAACGCGGCGGATCCTAGTGAAACATCTTCAACAACGCGTATCCTTGGAAAGCTGACCATAACACCAAACCATAGACTGCTATCTTCTGCATCAGTGCAGTGCCGATCAAAAAGATGTGCAACAGGCAAATTGCAGCAACTACGAAGCCAACGAGGGAGAAGAGATGGTTGTAATTCTTGTTGAGGAGGATTGCAACCGAATATATCACGATGGCTGAGGAATAGAGCAGAAAGATGAGTACCGTGGACAAGCCGTGCTGGTATGGGAATATGTCGCCTGCGAGGATTGACAGCCCGGAGAGAAACGGTGCCGTCATAATGCCTAGGATTGTGCCAATCAGCCCCATGTATCTAACCGACGTCGGCTTCGTAAAGACGGTGCGTATGGAAAGCCAGAATGGTATTGAGCAAACGGCAGCCGATGTGCAAGCTGCCATGAATAGTGCATAGCCAGCGCCATTGGGTTGACCACCAACTTGTGTGAGTCCTATCTCGCTGAAGTAGTTAGTAAGGAAGGAGTATCCGCCTGGATAGACTAGCATGCCTGCGAAACTGAAGATGATGAACAGAACTCCGCCGAGTATTCCGCAAATCGCTCCAAACCACTTCCAAGACCTATTCAATCGAAATCACCGTTTATGAGTGAGCTGCTCACGTTGGTTTTCATGTATCTGCACTCTATATGCTAATATACATGATTCATGCTTGATTGTTCGCCCTGCAGATCAAAAAAGAAGGTTCTACGTCGGGTTCGATAGTAGCTTCGTAATCGTTCTCTTCAGTTGCGCACTTGTTCGAGCTTCTCTTCTAAGTTTTCCAAGCCGAGTCTTCTCAGAGTTTCCGTTGTTGGCAGTCCGTTTTCGTCCCAGCCGACTGCATTGAAGTATTTCAATCGGTCCGCCTCAAACTTCTTTCTGTCCAATTTCTTGCCTTTGTGTGGTCCTGATGGCAGCGGGTCCCAGAATCTGGGCGGGTTATCGTCGTCGATCTTTGGCCTCCATTTTGCGTCTGGCCCACCAAGAAGCAACATGGTCCTCTGCAGAGTCAATATCTTTAGTGCCTTTGTGTTGTACCATTCCTTGGCTGGTAGTTTACATCCTGTTATAGCTTCGTAGAACTTGAATAGTTCGGTGTCTTCGATTGCGAATGTGGTGAAGAAGCAGTATGTGGATGAGTCAGCGAAGATTGTGGACAATTCGCTGTCGTCGAGTGGCAGGTTGGATGCTGAGGTGTGGTCTCCGCCTTGCACTGAGACTGCGTAGCTGACGTTTTTGGATAGAAAATCTTTGCCGCTTCTGACTCCGTGTGCTCCTATGGACACGCCTTTGGAGTGAACAACGTATTTCGTTAGGTCTATGCCTTTCTGTTTGCTGAGCTTTAAGGCCGCTCTATAGACTCCCTCTGCGAGTACGTCACCGATCCCTTGCCTTAGGGCTATTTTCTCTGCTAGGGTTTCGAAAGCTCTGACGTTTCCCCATTTGAGGTCTATTCCGTCAAGGTCTTTCTTGGTTAGTATTCCATTTTCGTAGAGTTCAGCTGCAAATCCTAGCGCTGATCCGCCTTGGATTCCGCATAATCCAAGCTCATCGATTAGACATGATAGATAGATGTTCTGTTCTGGACTGAATATTCCGAGGTTTGTGCCCAGGAAGGCTTCAAGTTCATAGTCTGGGTTGTCGCATACAGCTCCTTTGAATTCGCCGGTTTTCAGTACGGCAAGTTTCAAGCACGTGACTGGGCAGCCGAAATCTCCCCAGAATTTCTTGATCCAATGCTTATCGAATTCCTCGCCTGTGTAGCTTTTCTCGTCGTGCCATTCCTCCTGCCAGTTTCTGATAGGTTCTGAGCTCATGGCGGCTCCCGTTTCGTACCCTCCTCCTCCAGTTCCGTAGCGTCTGAATCTTTCGATCTGGAAATTTCTTTTAGAGAAATCGTGGTACATTTCCTGAACTTTTTCCGTGGATTCTATCTCTGGTAGTGGTCCAAAGCCCTTTACAGCTATGGCTTTCAGGTTTTTGGATCCCATTACTCCGCCATATCCGCCGTAGCCTGCCGCGTGGGCGTACTTGGATATTACCGCTGCGACTCTCGCCTTGTTATCTCCAGCTGGTCCTGAATAGAGGATTGCGGGTTCTTTGACTTCGCCGTGGTTTGGTCGGATAGCCTTGATATCTTCTTTAGACTTGTTTACTAGGTAACGGTATGTTTTTCTTCCTTTCTTCCCCCATATTGGCGAGGCATCTTTGATTTCGACGTGGTTGTCGCATATGAATATGTAGCTTGGTCTCTCCGCTTTCCCGGTTATTATTAGACCGTCATATCCGGCGCATTTTAATTCTACTCCGAACTCGCCTGCAACTGTTGATCCTATCACTCCATTGCTTTGAGGTGATTTTCCAGTGACGCAGACTCTTGTTCCAGGGATGTACCCGGTTATAGGGCCTGTCATCACAAGCAGTATGTTTTCTGGACCCAGTGGGTCTACTTTTTCCCATTTTGCACCCAGTCTGTCCCATAGTATCTTGGTGGCTAGTCCTCGTCCACCGATGTAGTCTTTCAAGACTTCATCTGGAAATCTGATTTCTTTGCTGATTCCGTTTGACAGGTTTATCTCCAGGTATTTTCCTGCATAACCCCTCATTAGTCGAAGGCCTCCTTGGCTATTTCTTCTCCTAGGACCTGCTTGGCTACTTCGCGTGTGAGTTGGTCTGGTGGTTTCGCTAGGGCTTTGTAGGAGACTTTCTTGTCTCTTGGGACAACTTTCAAGGTGTTCCATCGTCCTTCTTGGCATGCTTCGGCGCACTTTGGCTTTCCACCGCATAGGTCACAGATAACTATGTGGTTTTCTTGTGGGTGCATGTGCGGAACGGTGCCGGGGCATGCTTCAATGCAATTGCCACATGCGGTACACTTGGAGTTGTCAACGTTTACTGCCCCAGTCCGCTTGTTTACGGACAGCGCCTCTACCGGGCATGCTTGAACGCATGGGTAATCTTCGCATTGGAAACATGTGTGGGGGATCTCAACTCCTGGCACTGACATGAAAACTCTTATTCGTGAAGCTTCAGGCCAGGTTTTTCCCTCATGAGAGAGTGCGCATGCGATTTCGCATCTTCTGCAACCACTACAATTCTCATAGGTGCGTCTAATTCTAATTTGTCGGGTTTGGCTCATGTCTCAGTCACCGATCCATTATGAAACCTAACTTCGCAATATTGCCTATAAGGATTGATGTGATGGTTAGGTTACAATTGCTAAGAAGAAAGTTTATGCGCTACACGCCCTCGCAGTAGCTCTGGACGGGACACTCTTCGCACTTCCTTTTCTTGCAGTACTCCAAGTTTAGACGTACGAGAGCTGATTCATAGGATTCGATATTCTTCAGACATATGCGTTGAGCGACCACTGTAGCCAGTTTGGATGGCTTGGGTTTCGCATTCTCCCAGATGCCCCTTAACTCTCTTAGGAATATGCTGACACCTACTGGACCGACGCCTTTCAGTTCTTGCAGTCGCTTCTCCAAATCTCTTGGGCTACTGGATTGTCTGTGGAGTTCCTCGAGGTCCCCATATTTCTCTTTAAGTTGATTGACTATGCTGAGGAGGTTTGTAGCTGTAGAGAAGTCGTACCTCACGTATCCTCCGGAGTCAAGCGCTTTGACAAGGCGGTTCCACCCAGCCGACCTAATCTTTTCAGGGGTTGTTAACCTTTGTTGTTCGAATTGAAGGAAAGTTTTCTTGGCGACGTGGGCGGGAATGCGTTTAGCGTAAAGGATAGACGCGAGAAACCATTTGAACCTGTCTCTCGGCTTGGATAGGTCCAGCCCTAGCTCCTGCGGATAGGTAGGCAGCTGACAGAGCATTTCTTCTATAGTCAAGGTGACCACAAATCAAGTGGGTGTCTGCAATCACAAATATCCTTTCCTATAGTGACGTGTAGAAACAGCTGCATGGCTTCTCGAGGATCCAGTACATCTGAAGAGTATTCGCTCAGTCTTCTGCGTTGTCTCGTCTCCACTTCTCGTCAGCCTCGAACTCAGGAAGCGTAGCTTCCTCTGGTACTGTGACAAGTTTCTCGTCTTCGTAATTCCCCCTCATTAATCGGGCTCCGCATCTAGGGCATTCTATTTCCTCTGACATGTTTGGCAGTACCAATTCGTACCCGCACTTGGGGCATTTAGTCTTTTGTGGTCCCGCCCTCCTTGGCCTTGTCCTCAGTAATAGGTCAATAGGTGGTGGATCCCGATCGCGACCAATCATATTTGTTGGCATGCCGCTTTTTTCCTCTCCCTATGATTTGCCATCACAACCTTGGAGTACGTTGAGTGGGCCGATATGTTATTACCTTTTCCCCGTGAAAACTCGATACTATTTATGTTTTTGACATGAGTCCAGATTGCGTGACCGAAATAGGCTGCGCATCTTTCTGAATGTTGGGTCTGCGGCAAATGCAGGCTTTCTAAACCTGAGAAAATCGGTGTCAAGCCACAATACAATCGCTCAACATGGATGACAAAAGAGGAAGAAGAAGGAATATAATTGATTCTCTCCGATTTTGAGTTCGAGCCCTTCTAGGCTCAGGTAAAGTATCACCTTCGTGGGTACTTGGGTTCCCTCTTTTCCATGAAAGCTGCTATGCCCTCATTCATGTCAGCTGAGGTCATGGACAGCACCTGTGCCCTGTTTTCAATTTCAAGCGCTGCCTCAAGGTTCGCCGCACTGAGGTTGGCGTTTATGGATGACTTGGTAAGCCTCAAGCCAAGTGGGCTGTTCCTGGTCAGGGTCTTTGCGAGTGCTAGCGCTTCATCCATGAGTTTATCGTCGGGAACTATTCTTGAGACGAAACCAATCCTTTCAGCCTCTTGGGCGTCCACGAACCTCGCTGAGTATAGTATCTCTGCCGCCCTTGATAAGCCGATCAGCCGAGGTAGGAAGTAGCTGTTTCCAATGTCAACCGCTGATAGACCAAGCAAGACCACCCCGTTTCTGAATCTAGCGCTCTCCCCAGCGATCCGAATGTCTGCAGCTGCGGCAATAGAGAAGGCCATGCCAATCGTCGGGCCTTTTATGGCGCAAACGATGGGTTGAGGAATCTCACGCATGCGAAGAATCAGTTGGGAAGTCCGTCTTTGAGCGTAGTACTCCCTTTTGACTGTTTCAGGGACATCCATGTATTTTAGATGCAGATATTTCTTGGGTGTTTGCCTCGCATAGATTGTCGCGCACTCATTTAGATCTGTGCCAGCGCTAAAGGCTCGGCCCTCGCCGGTAAGTATCAGAACCCTGACATCCATATCAGTTTCAAGTTTGTGGAAGAGGTCGTGAAGTTCCTCAATCATCTGGATTGTGAATGCGTTCAGCTTATCTGGGCGATTCAGTTTGACGACACTGATCCCATCGCCCTTCTCCTCGTATTTTATCGCTTCATAATTGTTCAAGTAGATTCCTCCTGAAGAATCGTTGAAGTTGACTGAGAACATTTCTGTTGTCTGGATCGTAATAAAGGTTGAGGAAAAGGTCTGTGAATCCAAAGCGCGCGCCATCTAATATTCAGCTTTTCATGCGTCGCAGTGCTCTTCTCTGAGCAATTACGCCAGCAGCAAATATGAACAATCCTACGATGAAAATGATCCACGAAGCAATCCAATAGAGTTCAATCGGTGCCCCAGTCTGCTGAGATACGTAGCCCGAAGAGAGCATTAGAAGTAAACCTGTCATGATCAGAATGATCGCCAGAAATTTGGCGAAGATCCCACCCACGTAGCTGTGTATCTCCATGCTCTTCCTTCTCCTATTCAATCTCCATGACCCTGTCGTCTACTTGCCTCGTTATGCTTAAGACGCGCAGAGTTATCCTTCAATTCTAAATACGTTGGCGACTGCGTGACAGTCGCAGGAAGTTGCTATAGCTATGGTGCAGGGAACTGATTCGACGCAAAGGTTCAGGATCTGCTTTAACTCTTCGCCCGAAAAGCCGCCAATGTTTGGCGCGATTAGCCGGCTTCTAAGTACCTTAACGATATCGACCTTTGCTTCGTTTAACGTTTCATTTACTAGTTGGTACATGGGTTTCGATAGTCTCCTTCCTGTTACAGGGCATACTCTTGGCTGTTGGCATCCTGGTGCGCATTGCAGGTTAAAGGGCATCTTGCTCGCTACAGCTAAGGCGTTTTTTTGGTTTAGCTTGTATTCAACTCCTTCGAGTTGTGCTTTCTCGAATGCATGTCTAAGGGGCTCGAAGGTAGGTTGGATGTGTAGACCCTTGCTTACCATGTAACCTGTTAGCACTTTGGCGGCGAAGTGGAACGGAACACAGGGAAGAATCATCTTGGGGACAATTCCATCTGTGAGAAAACGGACTGCAGCTTCCACGGCATCGGCGATTAGTAATGTCGGGTCTCTGATTTGGATGTGGCTACCTAACTCTGCGAGTTCGACCTTTGTTTTAACGAGGGTGGAGGCTTGGCAGTGACTATCCTCGTCACAGATGACTACCTTCCAGTCTGGTTGCTTGAGGAAGTACTTTAGGGCGCCTGAGCCGTATTTTCCTCCTCCAGCTATGAGTGCGATTTGCCCCTCAGTCATATCTATCACTTGTGCCAAGAGTGTCGAGTAATTACCATCCTTCGCGAGAACGCTTTTGAGCACTATTAAAGCTTTGGTGGAGACTGGCGCGCCATAACTAATCAAAAAGCCGCTTAACCCTCATGGGTCGGAAAACTTGCCCTTTTTGTGGCGTCAGGCGTCTTGTCTCGACTTTAGCTCTGCAATTGCTGACATGATCGCCTGCTTGATTTCCGCCGCTTCTTCCAAGCTTGCATACTGCTGCCGTGGAAAGAAGAATCCTCTGAGCCCATCGCCAGATCTACGCGGGACGACGTGTACGTGAAGGTGTGGAACGCTCTGGCTTATCTTGTTGTTTATGGCTAGGAATGAGCCGTCTGCATGCAAACCTCTCTCGATGGCTGTGGCGAGAAGTTTAACGTTTTTGAAGAATGGCCCAACAAGCTCTGATGGGAGTTCTGAGATGGTTACGTAGTGCTGGTTGGGTATGAGTAGGCAGTGTCCTTTGAATAGCGGTCTCTTGTCCAGGAATGCTGTGGAGATTTCGTCTTGGAAGACGACGCCGCTCTCGGTTTTCTGCTTGCCTATTTGGCAGAATGTGCACTGTTCTTGTAGTTTGCCTTGCCGTACCTGGTTCTTCTCTGCCCTGAGTAGGGTTTGTTTGCTTATTCCCTTTTTTTCCATGATTCTCATCCTCTGGAAGTTATGTCGTCGCGCTACAAACCAGTGACTGAGTTAATGATCTACCACCTGCATAAACCTTATTTTCGCTTCAGGACGAGGCAACAAAGAATCATTGCGAGAAGCGAGAAAATGGCGACTAAGAATGGCGGTAGCTCAACTCCAATTGCCATCAAGGAGACTCTGTACAGAACTAACCCGGTGAGGATCCCGATGGCAAGGTATCCGAATTCCTTTAGAGTGTTCTTTGGGTATTTGGCTATTGGTCTGAGTGCGAATGCTACGTCATCCCGGCTTGGTCCGCAGCACAGAATGAGGCTGGCGACAAGCCAGCTTACCAGTATCTCGATCCACGGGTCAGTAAAATATGGAGCCATCAGAATTAGCAGGCATACCAAGATCGTGTTGACCACCGAGGGAGCTAATGCAATCAGGAATGGCTTGAAGAAAGAGTTCTGAATAGGATCAGGAATCACGTATCCACTAAGATGCCAGTACTTGTCGACCTCTAGCAATCGAAGTTTCTGTACTCTAACTCCTAAAGCTCTACACA
>JAHPYV010000273.1 GCA_019058495.1 Promethearchaeati archaeon | reverse complement strand
TCTAGATCTCGCAAAACTCGGCAAAGCCGTTGCCGCCCTCATAATGGTGAACACTAAGAAAGGTCAACTAGAAGCGGTTAAGGAACTGGTCGGGGTAAGTGAAGCGGTTGAGATATATTCGATAACAGGCGAGTTTGACTACGTTGTAAAGGTGATATGTGAGAACCCCACAGAGCTTGAAAGGATCATTGAGAAAATCAGGACATGTCCTTCCGTGGAGAAGACTACGACCTTTGTGGTTCTCTCAACAGTGAGACAGGGCGGAGTAGTCCAAATCTCATCTAAAGAGATTACTTTTTAAGGAAAAAGAAGAAGAATTCTGCTGACACCGCCAATTCTTATGCCTTGATCTTCTTTACTTCTTCTTCTTTGAGAGGTCTTTTCAACACT
This sequence comes from Promethearchaeati archaeon, assembly GCA_019058495.1. Classification (GTDB taxonomy): domain Archaea; phylum Asgardarchaeota; class Atabeyarchaeia; order Atabeyarchaeales; family Atabeyarchaeaceae; genus JAHPYV01. The sequence goes on along the minus strand of JAHPYV010000273.1, from coordinate 2,312 downwards.
TTTCCAACTAGCGAAGTAGGTACCTCACTCCTGAATTCAATGATCTTGGGAACCTTGTACGGAGCAAGTGATTTTCGTGCAAACTCAATGATTTCTTGCTTGAGTTCTTCACTGGGTTTATAGCTTGGTTTTAGTACGATGAACGCCTTGACTTTTTCACTACCCGGCTTGGCAGGGTCTGGAACTCCCAGTGTTGCAGCCATTTGAACAGCTGGGTGCTCATAGAGCACGTCGTCAACTTCACGGGGATAAACTTTGAACCCAGATACGATGACCATTTCCTTCTTCCTATCAACGATATAGAAGTACCCTTCTTCATCCATTTTCCCAATATCTCCAGTGTAGAGCCAACCGTTCTTGAGTTGATTTCTTGTCTCCTCAGGTTTGTTCCAGTAGCCCTTGAACACTTGAGGTCCGCGAATGACGATCTCACCAGGTTCTCCCATGGGCACTTCCTTTGTCCCCGAATCGATGTCAACGAGCTTGATCTCAGTGTCAGATATTGGTAGACCCACGCTGCCGAGTTTGATTTTTCCGCCGAACGGTGTGACAGTTGCGGCAGGCGAAGTTTCAGTCATGCCATAAGCCTCTACAAGCCTAGCTGCAGTCATGCTCTTGAATTTCTTAAGTACTTCAGGGGGGCAGGGTGCTGCGCCGCTTACCAGAACCCAGAGAGAGCTGAAATCGATTTTCTTGTTTATGACGTCAGGATTATCCAAGATCTTCATATAGAGCGTTGGAACTCCAGGCATAAGTGTCGGTTTGGTTGTCTTGATCAGGTATAGTAGGGACGTTATGTCTCGGGGATCGGGGTTCAAGACAAGCATCGCTCCAACGTATAACCCCATGTTCATGCATGCTTCCATGCCATACAAGTGGAAGAACGGTAGATTCGCCATAACAACCTCTTTTCCATACTTCGTTTCCCTCAACCAAGTATCGATTTGGACGGCATTTGAGTGTAGATTGTAGTGCGTAAGTATGGCGCCTTTTGGTGTCCCTGTTGTTCCGCCGGTGTACTGAAGTATCGCCGCATCTTCCTTAGGATTTATTCTCACTTTAGGTGGGTTGGGCTCATACTTGTTTATGAGGTCCAGCAACCAATAGGCTCCAGGCATCTCTTTATGGACTGGTGGCTTCCCAGGTAAAAAATCTTGCAGAGATGTAACTATCACGTGCTTAAGGCTAGTCTCGCGCTTTATCTTGTCAAGGACTGGCAGACTTCTCTCATCGATTATTATCGTCTCTGCCTCAGAATCTGTCAGCTGGTATTTGGCTTCGGGCGGTGTTGCCAACAAGCTAAGAGATGTTACTATCGCACCGATTCTGAGTGCCGCGAAGTACCCTATTACAAACTGAGGGTAGTTTGGCAGAAACAGCGCTAGTACATCTCCCTTCTTTACTCCTTGATCTGCGAGTGCCGTAGCGAGTCTATCCACCATCGTCTTAAGGTCTCTGTAGTTTATCTTGCGACCGAGAAAGTAGATGGCAGTATTGTCAGGCACTTCTTTTGCAGCCTTGTCGATCACATTGAATAACGGAACTTCAGGGTACTCAATATGCTCCGGAACTCCGGGAACGTAGGATTTTACCCACGGTCTCTTAGCATAGATGCTCTCCACTGGCAACTAGTCTCACATCCTCCTCCATGTAACCGTCAACGTCAAGGATTACACTTCTTTCTAGGTGAACTATTATTTCTACCTTGCTAAACGCGGTTCTGTTAATTTGGCGTGGGACGGGAGAGTGTTAACCGTCGTGGGATGTGGCTGACTCTATTCGCTCGATCTCCTCAGGGCACGTGAGCGATGTGAAGAGGGTCATGGGACGGCTCAAAAAGGAGAACACGCAGACTGCGATCTCGTAACTTGTCCGCAAAGTATAATAGTCTAATTCAAGCTAAGAAGTATTTGTGCATTGCAGGGTGTGGAGCGATTTGGCGGAAACGAAGTGAGTTAGGCGCCAGTTCCTTCTGTGTTCCTTTTGTTGGGAGGTGATGGGAGTGAGGGGGTGCGGTAGCGAACTTCGCCGAGGCAGCAGAAGGCAAGCTAAAGCGGCGTTACTAGTCTTAGTGTTCCTGCTGGTGGCAGTGATTCTGGTCACCACATCCCCGGCTCAGGCAACGCGGGGCGTCCCACGGCAAACCGGCGACCTCAGCGTCATCAGGGAGGGCTCCCCACAAACCAGCACCTACTGGGCAAAAACCTATGGAGGCGCCACCGACGATCAGGCGTACTCTGTCCAACAGACCTCCGACGGAGGCTACATAGTAGCTGGATACACACACTCATTTGGCGCGGGTAGCTATGATT
>JAHPYV010000272.1 GCA_019058495.1 Promethearchaeati archaeon | reverse complement strand
AGCTAATGTGATGATGTTAGGTTTCTCGTCTTTGTCCACCGAAGTTACTAGGATGACTGGAGTTGGATACAAAGCATTGGATAGTTTCAGTTTCTTTCTTGTAGACATTGAGATTTACCTCTTAAGACTGCAATGTGAATTTGAGCAACTATCTTCGAAAGGTGATCTGCTTATCCGTCGCCAGACTATAAAAGGAGGATGCTCAACAGCGAAGATATGCTCATGCTCGTAGATCATTCTTCCTGTCGTCTGGAGATCACGTCGATGAGTTGAGGACTTCTCCGAACTATGTCGGTCGTGGTAAGCACGCCAACAATTTTGCCTTCTCTTGTTACTGCGAGTTTCTTCACGTTCTTCTTCGACATCATCCTTGCCGCCTCTTCAAGCGTGGTGTTTTCGTCGATTGTAAGTACGGGTCTCGACATTATTTCCTTCGCTTGAACCGATCTTGAATCCATGCACTGTTCTGCTATTCTGACAATTATATCTCTCTCCGTGATTATTCCATGAAGTTTATCTCCATCCATGACTAAAATTGAGCCCACGTTGAACTTAACCATCTTCTCTATTGCCTCATGAGCGGAGGATGTTGGCCTCACACTCCTTATTGCCTTAGACATAGCATCTCTTACAACGAAAACTCCTGCCATACTAGTCCACTCGATATAAATCGGTCTCTGTATTCTTCACTGCATTCTGCTGCTGAAGCTGTTTAACTCTAGAAGTCGCGTAACATAAAAATCCTTTGTTAGCTTGTTATTCTCATTTGATTCTTGGTCCTTCTCTTTGTGTCATGGTCACAGTGTGTGGCGGTCTTGCTAGTGCCTGCAACAGATGTTCAACCTCATCTTTCGCCGTTGATACTTTTACTGTCTCGTTGGTGCTTGCAGTCGGGACTATGTAGAACCTATGGATGTAGGTTCCTCTGAAATGTTCAGCCTTGCTCTGAGCATTATAGGTCTGGTAGTTTGCCAACTCGATTGGGCCATTCTTCCTGTCGACAATTTCCTTGAAAGCTGATTCTGTCGATTCAGATGCTACCGCGACGCCTCTGCGCTGATCGTCGCTGACGGAAAACCAATCGTTAACTAAAATGTACCTATCGAGATCATCTTTCATGACTTTGCGAGGAGCAATGATGCTATTGAGCTCCCTCTGATATAGCTTTGGTCTTGAAAGACCCAAATCCAGAATAAGCGGCTTGATAACTCCTATGTCTTCAAGCGCTACATCTAGTATTTTCTCAACTTCTAAGAGGGGTAGACCAGCATAAACACGATACTTGGTTGCTAGAGATATGTAGGCTTGGGATGTCTGCGTTGTCAATTCAGCAAATACTCCGCGTTCTCCAGAGTTGGTCACCGTTGATTTCATTAAGCTCTCGCTCTCTTTCAGTGATGCATTCCTGAGACTCGCCTCAGTCCTGAGAATAGGACCGCCGATTGCTGACTTGTAGATCACTCCGAAATTCTTTTGGCTTAGTTCGACAGGCAGACCGTTCACAAGCTTCAGTTCGACTGCACCATTTGATACGATACTTGGAGATACTTCGAAGTTTTCCCGCTTCAGTTTTCTTGAGGGCGGTTTTGCTATGGCATGGAGCTGCTTACTAGAACGTGCGTTGACTTCTTCACAACATACTAGTGTAGCCTCAAGCACTTGCTCCTCTTCCTTTTCGCCACCGTACTGTTTCATCGTTCTCACCCCAACCAATTCTAGGGGAAGCTCATTGCCTTCGCTTAGCAAAGCAATGTTATCGGTTGAAGTTAGTATACGTGGCTCTCTCAGAGGTATTCTCAGAGGAATCTTCGGCGCGTTAAATTGAGCATGGTTACACAGGAGATAGCTCTTAACTGATTTTTCAGGAAAAACAAGAGGATAACTTTTCGCGAAGAGTTTCTCTGATGCCATCGCTCTAGCGATATTCGCTTTTTCCATCGCTGATATGAACTCAGCCTCGCTCATTTTTCTTTTGTCCCAACACGGATTCCAGCCGAGTTTGTCTGAATTCAAACCTTGCAGCTGGTAGAAGAGAGCTTCATTCACTTCATTCCTCTCTTCCCTGACATCTACGCCATTCTCTTCTGCTTTCTCAATCCAGAACAGGGCGGACGCGATCGAATGCCGTGCTTGCTCGTTAAGCGTTAATAGGTAATGATCAGCCGGGTCTCGAACCCAGAGTCCGAAGTCCCCTATCGTTGTCGTTTCCCAAGTTGTCCTCAATCTCTTGGTTGGCTTGTGCGGTCTGATGAACTCGGAAGGTAATGTGAAAGCTAGACTCTTCTGGTTGATTACGCCTTTTATCACTTCGTCAAGTTTCTCGGGTTGAACCATCTCGGCGTCGAACAGGAGAAAGAATATTACGTCTTCTTTCGGAGGTATTCTTCTTGCAAGTTGCATTATTTCTTTAAGTGTAGTCTCCCAACTTCCCGTGTATGCTATCACAACTGTCGGTAACTCTGCATTTTCATGTCCTTCGATTAAGACGAATCTATCCTTATCGAGGTTTATCTTCTCATACGACGACGTTAATGATGTGAAGGGAGTGCAGAGAAACTGGACCCCGACTTTTCTCAATAGCGGGATAATTGTTGGCGAGTACGAGTTTTATTGGCAGAGATAACCTTTGGAAACTCCTTTTTCGCCGAAGACCCTATGCAGCTCCTTCTCAGCAAGCTTGTGTTGGTGAAGAAACTCCTCTTGGGTCAGGAACGGCGGAAGGGTGAGACTCCATGTGTCAAGGAGTACTTCAAACTGACCTCTTA
>JAHPYV010000057.1 GCA_019058495.1 Promethearchaeati archaeon | reverse complement strand
ATAAACCACCATTCGAATGACAGTGGCCACAGATAACAACTTCAACTCTATGTGTGTCAATGAATCCTCTAAGGGCTGTTGAACCTATGTTTTGTATTCCTTCATCCTTTGTTGAGAACCTTATCCCTGAATCAAGTATCCCGAATGGTGGCGTGTGAGAAACAATAACCAGTTTCTTTTCCTTTAATTTTCTTAGCTGTGTTTCAAGTTGTTTTTGGTAATCTGATTCACTGTGTTTGAAAACCGCAGGACCAGATGTTGAAGATTCTAGCCCGATAAAAGCGTACTCACCAAACACTATGCTTTGATCGTAAAGATCGCAGACTCCCTGACCACGGAGAACTTGCTTCGAATACCAGTAGATATCGTCATTACCAAGGACCGCCAATACTAGGCCACTACTGGTGTGCGAGGCGAGCTCAGAAAAAACGTTATTTTCGAAGCTCTCGAATCTGCCTATATCGTCTCCAGCATATAATATGAGGTCAACGGGCTCCGTTTGTTTTAGGAATAGAGTGACATCATTGATGTCTTGAATGCGCCAATCTGAGAAGGCAAGCACTCTAATCTTACTAGGAACATTCTCCACTTCTCTAGGCTCATTTTGGGAGTATGCAATTACTTTGCTTGATTCATCTGTTATCCCGTATAGCATGATTCTTCTTTGTTTAGCGTCGCTGATGCATTTTGAAATGAAAGTCTTAAGTACTTCGGTTAGAAGGGTACTTTCCGAGCTCGAGAGTAAATCTACTTCACCACTCTCTACGTCGAACTTAATGAGGTATAATTTCGTTAAATTACCGTTTTTATCTGCTTCTAGCGCCTGTTTGGAGAAACTGTGAGCAAGATACAGGATTTTGCAGATGTTTTTACCTTTATATTTTGAGTACCTTAAAACGGTTTTTTGGAGCCGCTTTAAGGGGATTGGTTTGTAGTCCCTATCAGAACCCGTTATTACGTAAAAGAAATTCCTAGTCTCGTCTTCAATTAGACTCGCTCCCATTTCGGATGAAGAGTATATTTTCCAGTTTTCAAACTGAAATGACTTCTCGAACTCCCTGAGGATTTTTGTTACTTTTACATCGACAATACCCATGTGCATACCCTTCGTTCAAAGATGTTTATCTCAGAGGATTCATCCATTTGAGATAGGAAGTATCAAGGATACTCCAACATTAGAGCATTTTCAACGTTGAACTACTGAGGTGGGCATGATGGCGCTCAATGCCATCAGAGCCGATAATATCAATGCAGCTACCAGTTTCTTATTCATTTCTTCTTTTCATCACCTCATAATGGATGTCGAATACCAGGGATGTCTGCACAAGAGCTAAGTTTGTATGGCATTGTGGATTCTTTGATAGAACATATCAAAAGTGGATCCAACAAAGCGTTTTTTTGCTAGTTCAATGGCTTCCGCATAACATGCTAATGGACAACAACGAAGTTCTTTACTTTGTGACATCCTATTTACTAAATCTCTCAAATCTTCCTTGAACTTAGCTTCATTTTCGAAAATATGCTTAAAATCCTTCTCGTTTTTGATACTTGTCATTTCCACAACCTCACTTTACTCTCATTTCTTCTTTTCCGCGATTCAAGCTTACTAGTGAAGTTTCTGATATTCTTAAGCAGTTTAGAGATTAGCCAAGTTGGAAAAGACATATTATATTGCAGCTTGGCCCAACACCGAATAATAGACGTAGATTCTGTCCAGTATTCGATAGACAGACTTCACATCTGGGTGGGATTCTTAGTTCTCTGATCGGGGCTGAAGAGCTTTCTTCGTTGTCATTTAGAATAGTAAGTTCTTCCTGTTGTTCAGGTTCATATCCGGAGTCCACAAGGTCCCTTTGAAATTCCTTTTCTGCTTCATTTATGGTAACCCTTTGCAGATACTTTTTGAGCAGCTTTCCCAGTTGCTCTTCCGTCTTGCTACTCCACCATTTCGTCTCTTTGAATCTGGCTATCATGATTTCGTCAAGTTGGTTTATCGCAAACGAAGTTCTCGTCTCATAGATCCTAGGTTCAGAGATAACTTTAGACTCTACAACTTTGGTTTTCTTGAGATAATATGCGTAACCAAAACGCTCATTCTCTCGTGTCGCTTCTCCAAAATGGGAAGCGTAGATCCTAGATGTGCCGACATCGAAGTAGTAAACCCTCCGAAAATACATTCGATGAAGCATAAGTTCAATATCGGAAACTCGAAGTTCCTGCGTACGTGAACTTTCGTCTCTGTAAGGGGAAAAGGTGGAGGACAGGATCCATAGAATGGCACAGCCGTTCTCATTGTAGTCCAGGGTTCTTTTGAGAACTTCATCCTCACTAATCTGGCTAGCTTGGCTCTCGACGACGATCTTCCTATTATTTGTCCTGCTCGTTAGAAGTATGTCAGCGACCCGGAAACCATTCGGTGCTGCATTCACGGTTACTTTCTTCTCCAATTCCACTTCGTACTCAGGATTCCACTGAGAGAGAATCTTCATGAGATTTTGCTTCATCAAGATATGTTCTTTAGTCTCGCGTTCCGTATTGCAGGTACACCCATCATCTTGCTCATGCCTGAAATGTTTTGTCTTCCATATTGGAATGACGACGATCAATCTCTTTTCGCAGTTATCGCAGGTGTACGGTTTGCCTCTATCCTCTTCAGACAAATCATCGCTCAGAACATATCTACCATCTAATTTCGCAACTAATGGCGACATCCAAAATCCCAGACCCTGAAGCGGAGGACCATCGAGATTATTAATCATGCCCCTGAATCATATATGGAGATTCTTTATTTTTAAATCCCTTTAGGCTGTCACGAAACTCGTCCTGCAAGTATGAGTTATGACTTCATAATGTCTCTTGAGAGAATAGTATACTAGGAGCTTCCTTGCGGTATAAGTAACTCATACTAGTGTCGACTGGCCCGAGCGCGCGCTTCAAACCCTCATCCAAACAATAGTGAAGGAGCTAAAGCGTCAGCGACTTTTAGGTAATCATTGATGCCTACCAAATAACGTTATGGTTATCATTCTTGTCACCTTAGCACTCTCTCTCGAGTTGCCCATCATCGATCCCACTTTTGAATTCGCGTGCGAACTCTCACGCGAATAATGGCGCGCTATTTCTCAAATCCAGTTCAGAACGAGGGGCTAGAAAAAATGGGGGAGTCGAAGGCTTGCAACCTCACTTATCGTTTAAGGCGATGTTGTATTAGCAGCACCAGTGATTCTTTCTTAGCCTCTTTCCGCGATCCTGTCTAGAACCCCATGCATAACGTCACGAACGCGATCGTCCTCTTCCAGTGCGCTAGATGCATCGGTCTTTACCCTGATTGTCCCTTCTCTTCAATCTACTTATTGACAAAGATGCCCCGAGAAATACCACAAGCAAACCTCCAGCTGCCACTATCGGCGTCAAATCTCCGCTCACGATGTGCCCTTGCTCGGGGGGAGCTACGACGGAGCTTATTCTCACCTGAGTGGTTGTCGTCTCAACTTTGCCGTACGTCGTTAAGGTGACTGTCAGCGTTCCATTCCCTATGTCTGCTGGTAGCGGTATCATGAGGTGTGCTGTATTATTCTGCAACTGTAGCCTAATGTTTCTCCACCCTACGTTATCTCCATTCACGAGGATAGCGTTCTTTGACACCACTAAGATCGTCACGTTGATCCATTGAGCATTGAAGTATGTTGTCGCGATGGTTACGTTAAGAGCGAGTGTTCCTCCAATCTCAAAGTTGTTGCATTGCAGAGTTATGTTGCTAACTCTGTTCATCTTCTGCTCATATTGCAGGATGAAGATTGCGGGTCCCATAACGTATTTGTTTGGTGTGCTGTAGTTGACCACGTACCACGTGTAGTCGTTGATCCACAGATCTTCCATCGAAAAGAACGTGCAGCCGTCAACCCACAACTTAGCAGTGCTGGCGCTCCTAACGCTCATGTTAGTTAGCGTGGCGTTCGCTGTATATGATACCCAAACTGTATCAGTTGGGGCGGTGGCGGGAACATACGGTGTGTACTCTATCATGTACTGGGTTCTCCAGTAAGCTACTACTTCAACCGGCTGTGTGACGTTGATCTTTATTGCGGTGTCGTTACATGAGACCCATGCTGGGAATCGCGTGTATGCCCACATCCAACCTAAGAAAATGAACCTCGTCATGTTGGAATAGTATGGAGGCTTGGGATGGAAGGGCGTCTCCGCGGTGAGCGTGATGTTCGTGTCTTCTTCTACCCATGTTGGGTGCTGGACGCATCCAGTTGCGAAGACGTTGCCTCCCTCAAAGGTGATGTTCACGTAATATATCGTCAATGAGTTCGCTTGGTCTTGAGTTGAGAGAGCGTGGCAGTTCTCCCAAGCGATATAGAAGTGGGCTGTGCCGGAAGATGATAGCAGTGAAACGGGTATGTGAGTCAAGATTGCGGAAGCATTGACTTCCCCAACGCAGTACACGGCTTTGATTGCGCCGGTTCCAGTCCCTCTCATCACCCATGATATCGGGTCAGCCCTACCGAAATCTTGCTGTAAGGAGCCTAGGAGGTTTATTCCTAGTGCATCGTACACGTAGAAAGTGTATGTGACGCGGAGCAACCCATATCTCCACCATGAAGACAGTGGAGTGAAGGGCATTGTGAGGTCCGCCCCGCCGCCAATGCCGAGGAGCGCGCTACTCGAGAAGTTCATGTAGGTATAACCTGTCAAGGGATCATACACTCTCACCTGAAAAGCCACGAGGTGTGCGCTTCCTGGATCAAGGTTGACTACGTGCGCAGCCCAAGTTGTGCTGGCGCCTCCTGTCACGAAGAAGCAGGTTGATAGACAGGTCACTTCTGCCAGTCCGCCACCATAAACTAAGTCAAGGTCTCTCACGTAACTTGCACTTGTCATTCCAGTTGTGACCGCTATAAGTATGCTGTACGATGGTGTATTGCTGCAACCAATAGGTAGGAGGTTGACAGTCAAGTTGATGTCGTTGCTCGCCAAATCCTCCATAGCTTGAGCTCGCAGGTCATACGTACAAACATAGAACGAAGCTGTCTTGTTATATACTATCCCTACTCCGTCGCTCCATACAACTTGCAGTTTCCATTCTCCATAGGTTTGAGGAACTTGGAACGCATCTGTATAACAGCATGAACTCTGCAGGATATCTGTGTGAACGATTTGCCCCGCGGGCGTCATCCAATTGAACACGAATGTCCTGACGGCATCGGGTCTTGGATCAGTGTCGCTGTCCCAGGACCAGGCGCAGCCACGCACCCAGTCACCTACAGCGAGATATGAATAGTTTTGGTAAACTTCGCATCCACCATTCTGAGAACTCAGAAGTTCGAGTTCCAAGCGGAACTGGTGATGAAAGACGAGATTGTAGGTTGCTCCCTCGGATACTGTTCTCTGCCTCGAGTTTCCGCATAGAGTCCAGTTGTAGCAATACCATTGTTCCTGGAGCGTGTCCCCGCCGGTCTCCTTGCTCACGGCGAGCGTTGTTCCTACGTCCATCCACCTGCCTACGGGAGCAGAGAACGTCATCTCATACGTTCCGTTCGCCAAGTTGCTGCCGTCGTCTCCGAAATATGTGACGTTCATGGCCCTGTTCAGAGGTCTGCCCAATTGGTCGAGTGGGTCTAGGGAGACGTAGTATTGGTGGATGTAGGTGATTGATGCTGAGAACGCGGGCACTGTTATCCAGCTTCTCGTTTCGTAGGTGTGCCACCTCTCAGTTGAGGAGCTGTTCGTCGCTTCGAGGCTGAGAGTTAGTGCCGTGCCAGCGTCAGCCCAGTCAGACCATGTTCCGCTGGTCGTTTGGTAGTTCCACACCCCGAATTGCTTCACCTCCACAGTCGCTGGGTGACTCTGAGTGAGCCCTCTAGTCGTTACAGTCGTCCAGCACTCAAGGTAGTAGTAGGCATCCTCTGAGCCTGATGAGCCTATATTCGTCCAGCTGGGCGCAGTGGGGGAATCCACTCTGCTGACGCCTGAGGTGTAGCCTGCCTCCTTCGGCAGGTCGGCACTGGTGTTGGGGTCGACTACCACCGTTGCTTGTGGTGAGGTGTCGCTAAGCGACTTGTAGCAGTCACTTCCGAACTGCTTGTAGTGAAGAGATAAGGTTCCGATCGCCCCGGGGAGCCAGTGTGTGGTGACCGTGAGTGCGTAACCGTCGAGAAGCTGTGGTCCGCGTGCTGTCGCCGACGTGCCGTCTCCGCAGGTGACTGTTCCACTCGTGGAGTATATGCCTCTACTCACGTCACTCGTGCCCACAGTATGGTCTCCAGTCGGGTAGCTGTACGACCCTACATGGATCGTGTAGGAGACTCCGCCCCTGTACGAGACTTGTGTGAATGGGCTGAATTGACCATTTGCGTTCATCTCGAACTGCGGGGTTCCACCGTCGTACAATTGCAAGCAGGTGGAGGTGGGGTAGCCGTACCCTGCATCCGTTATGACCGTGTTGGTCATTGTCAGCGAGGGGGACGGGTACTCGCCGAGGTACGCTTCTTTGAACAGTCCGTCGACATCCTCGCCATTCACACCTGCCCAAACTGCAGACCAAAGCTCTATTCCAGTTATGTACAGGTCGTTCCCAGATAGTCCGAACTTCGTATGGATGTCCGACTTGAGGTTGCGGCCAGCGCCATAATTGTCGGAGATGCCGTCGAAAACATCCTGTGAGCCATCGGACTTGCTTGTAATCGAGGAGATTTGTATGACCTGTCCGCTTAGACCTAGGTTGCCTTGGTCGCAGACGATGTAATGTAGCCACCCTTCGTCGGTTCCGCCCTTGTAGAGGTGGAGGCTTACGCCGGCGGCTTTGGCGCATGGGGATGCTTGGTTTTCTCGCAGGCATATTAGAGCGTAGATGGTGGTTGTGTCGCGCACGTTGTAGCCTGGTGTGCCAAAGCTTTGGTATAGCCAGTACATCGCTCCTCCTGGCTCTCCGAAGAGGAGGATACCGTCTTGGTGAGTATGAATTGTCGCAGCCATGCCTATGAAGACCGAGTTCGAAGCACCAGAAGGCGCGTCGTGGGCGTGGTCAATGGTGGTGCTCCATGAACCGGAGTATGCGCCGACGCCAGTGGTACCCGAACCTGTCTGCCATCCAGTCAGATCTCCCGTACTGAAGTCTGGGTTGGTAACGACGTTCCAGCTTGGCGTAGGGAAGTTAGCAGACGCGGGTTGAACCTGAGATGCGGAAACGCAGATTATGAGTGCTCCTAAGGCAAATGCTAAGATGAGAGTTCTTCTTTTCACCAGGTTCGCCACCATCCTCTTAGATGTGTGATTCGATTCAGTCGCGTTGCACGTGCGTGCCCATTGTCATAGGGGGCATCAGCGTCGCATCCCATATAAGACTAAAAACTCGCCAGAAACCCTGCTTAAATAGTTCCTTGGCAAAGAACTATTTTCGTGAACTGAAAGAAAGAGGAAATTGCTGAAACGAAACGGGACTGTCTGCCAGTGAGGGATGAACGCATATTAAGAGACCGATCCATCCATTATGCGTTATGGAATCCTTTATGACGTTGAGCATCATGAGTGATCAGCGTGAAGGTATTGAGTGAATTAATTCTGTTGAAGAAGGAGCCAGAGGGTGGAGACGCTGTGGCGGTCCCATCTCTCTGTATTGCGTCAACTATGGAGACTCTATTGAGGATATTACAGAGAGGACAAAAGAAGCCTTAGAGCTTTGTTTTGGGAGTTTGAAGGTGCGCGATTAGAACATACCGACAGAGGTAACGGAATTCCTGCAAATGTTAAGGCGGGGGAATAGAGTTGTGAAAATATCTGTGTGCATGGAGGTCGGTCCGGACGGGACTGGAGCCTTTGTTCCCGAATGTCCTGGCTGCTGGGTTTTTGGAAGGAATCCAGAAAGAGCTCTGGAGAAAGCGAGGAACGCCGTGACAGGATGGTTCAGTTGGATTGAGAAACACGGGGAATCTGTTCCAGTCAGGTCAACTGTGATTGAAGTAGAAGTAGCGGAAGTCCTCAAAGTAGACTACAATCCCGTGAAAGCGGGGAAACCTGAACCCCTATTCTGGTCTGAGATTCCACCCGTCAAGAAAGAGGATATAATGAGAACTGTTCACTTGATGACTTATTCCAGAGAAGACCTGTTAAACCTTGTCTCAAACTTGGATCGTGAAACTCTAAACTGGAAGCCTCCTAATGAGCCGCGAACAATCAGAAACTGCCTAAAACACATCGCTTTCGTTGAACCATGGTACATTACACGACTAAACATCACGGTTTCTTGGACATTCCCAAGGAACGTCTTTGATCTCCTCAAAGCAACACGAGAGGTAGCAATAAAGAACCTCAGAACCCTGCGTAGAGAAAAGAGGAGCGGAGTCATCCAACCGGAAGAGGATCTTAGCCCCATCTGCAATTTGTGGACCGCTAGAAAGGTCTTGAGACGACTAGTAGACCACGAAGTACTTCACACAAAGTATATCGAGAAAGTTCTCAGGCTCCACAACGAGAGAATCGGAAACAGTAGTTGAGCCTAACTTATCATCTATTGTTGCCTAGATGGGCTTGACTATCGGCTAGGTCGATGTATATTAAGAGACGCGCGCTACCTAAAAACCTAACTTAGGAACACGCATGCACGCGCCACAATCAATCGATAACTTTTATCACTTTTGGTTGATCTCTTGTTCTTCGTGATTCATGTATTTCCTTCTAATTGCCTTCAATGTTCCACTAACTCCTAAGACGTACATATCAAGAGGATCCCCATGAGTCTGGTTCATATCGGATATCAGCTTCTTCATCCCTTCCACAGCTGTGTGGGGCACTACTCTTACGATTCCCTTGCATCTTGCGGCATCGTATTCGATTACTCGAAATCTAAATCCAATGGGTCCGTCTGCCCTTGGTCTTTCTCTGAGTTTGCTCAATATGGTTTCAACTAATAATGACTCACAATCACGTACAGACGGAAATCTGCTTGTTCTAAATGCGATGTACCGGCGTCTCGAGTTTTTCATATTCTTTCAACTTTATTAGTTTTAGAAGGCATCGACCATGGAGTCTTAACCGATAGATATGTCAAGGATTAAGCTTCAGAAGAGTCTAGACATTGCAATTTGACTTTGGCGAGTCAGGCGGGGTTAAAGTCTCACTACCGTATTAACCCGAGTACCCTACAGGTTTCTATTACATTCTCTTTCTTAGCTGGGTAGCCAGAGAAACGGACAACCAGTTTAATTGTGTCATCATCTTGGTGCACCGAAATCGCTCCGGCATATGCAGCTTGCTTGTCAAGCCTTAGAAAAAGTTTGCCAGAATCATCAACTCGGCGCTCAATTTCCTTTCCGAGTCGAACCTTATCATCGTCAACAATATCTTTTGCTATTGACGAAAACATTTCCTCAGCTTCTTGTCTTCTCGATAGCTTTGCGCGATAAATGATTATTGGATTCTTGAAATATCCCCTGACAGCTTCTTCCTTCACTTCGAGTTTACTTCTGTAGTTTTGAGGTATCAAAGAGAATAACGCCTTCAGAACCCTGCTTGGCTCCTCGGTGGCATGGCTGAAGACTTCCATGCTTATTTCAATAACATGTGTGTCACTCAAAATTGTCTATTACGCCCCTCGCTACAAAACTAATGGGTTTACAAGTGAGAGTATTGAGCTCGAGGATGATGCCAGCTCCTTCTACTACTTCGCACGATGCCCATGTGCAAGCAGTGAAGGTCTCACCTTTTCAGCGCCGAGACCTTTTCTCCTTAATCCTCTGGACTTCTTGCCAGCACTTGTCAGTCCTCTGAATACTCTGCTATGATGGACAGGGTTGCACACCCAGTTAATGTTGGGATCGCCCATGATCGATGGGTGATGAGGATCAACAAGTATTACTTCATGCCACTTATATTTCCCATCTTCGGCAACATAGTATGAATTAAGAACTGTAAGATTTGGAAATCTTCTGGCAGCCTTCTCTTCTGCAACCCATCGGTAATTCTTAAGCAACGTAATCCTGTTGACGCCAAGCTTCGTTGGTCTCCTACCAGCCACGGGTCGAATCCTGTTCAAAGATCCTCTTCTAGTTTTGACTCTAGCAACGACATAACCTTGCTTGGCTTTATATCCGATCCTTCTTGCTCGATCTAGTCTAGTTGGTCTCTCAACTCGTGTGACTGTAGGCTCCCGTCTCCACTTGACTAGCCTCTCCCACATGATCTCCGAAAACTCGGGGTTACTCTCGCGTTCTCTCCACAGCCTTTCCATATAATTGTATATTGAGGTCAACGTTATCCACCGCTTCAAGGAGTTGCACTCTAATCTTCTTATGCACTTTGATAGACTATTGCGAACTCAAATAGAAAGCATTTCGTCTGAATGTTCAGTAAAATGGCAATATAGGTTACAATAGTATTATACACTTAAATTTTTCTCCATCAGGTATTGACCAGCCTTTTTATAAAGAGGCTTGGAGCTAATTTAACCATATCTAGGATTTTGCATAAGGTGGTAGATTATGAGCACGAAGACTAAGATCCTGGTGACTGACCCTATTAGCCCAGGAGCAGTCGAAACGTTGGCGCATGAAGGTTTTGACGTAACTACAAAGGAGCTCAACCCAGAAGAGCTTCTAAAAACTATTAAAGACTATGATGCGCTGATTGTGAGATCACGAACAAGGGTGACCAGGGAAGTCATAAATGCTGGAGCAAAGTTGAAGGTAATAGCACGAGCCGGAGTCGGACTCGATAACGTCGATGTGGATGCAGCCAAAACTAAGAATATAAAGATTCTGAACACTCCAGAAGCCCCTTCTGTATCAGTTGCTGAACTAGTCTTCGGATTGATGTTATCCATCGCCCGCAGCATCAGCGTCGCTGATGCAGCCCTGAAGGACGGGAAATGGCTAAAACATACTCTGACTGGCTTGGAGTTGAGAGGCAAGACCTTGGGTATAGTCGGGTTTGGAAGAATTGGCAGAGAGGTTGCAAAACGAGCCATTGCATTCGAAATGAAGGTACTGGCCTACGACGTACTATCCCAATCCCTTGCTGATGCTAAGACGCTAGGAGTTGAAGCTGTCGGATCTGATCGAACTGCATTTGAGAAACTGATAAAGAGTTCGGACATTGTTACAATTCATGTCCCCTCTTTGCCCGAAACACGACACATGTTTGCAGAGAAAGAGTTCTCGATGATGAAACAGGGAGCCATAGTAATCAATGCTGCAAGAGGCGGCATTATAGATGAGCTGGCTTTATTGAAAGCCTTGAAAGACGGCAAGGTTGGTGGTGCTGGATTAGATGTCTTCGAGGAGGAGCCACCAAAGAATATTGACTTGATAAAATGCTCAAACGTTGTCTGTACCCCGCATATAGGTGCACAGACGGTTGAAGCTCAGGAATCAGCCGGGAACATGATCTCAACAAAAATAATTGAGGTCTTCAAAAAGAAGGTGCCCAGAGGAAGTTAATCCTTCACTTTCGTCTGAGTTTCTTCATTGCTGCTTCTGCGGCTATCGTTATCGTATCCCAAGTAGGGGCGATTGGGGGAGCGTAGCAGGTCTCCAGCATCGAGAATTCCCCAACGTTCATACCTTTCAGGATCGCCGCAGCAAAAACATTTATCCTCTGCGCGACTTGTTCTTCACCGACAATTTGAGCTCCAACAAGTCTGCCTTCTTCGTTTGCCAAGACTTTGACAATGATCTCTTTTCCGCCTGGCATGTATTCTGGGAGAGTCGATCCACGGACCTTGCCTATGATTAATTTCATCCCAGCTTTGGTGGCCGCTTCGCTACAAGGTCCTACACCAGTGATCTCCAGCCCGAAAAGTTTTGTCACTCTTGTGTTAAGAAGGTGCTCCATTGTGGCGTTTCCTCCAGCAGCATTCGTGCCAGCGACTTTGCCCTGCCTTACGGCGGTTGTTCCAAGTCCTACTCTTACGGATGCTCCGGTCACAAAGTCGGGAAACTCGGTGCATTCACCCGCGGCGTAGATATTCTCAATGTTGGTTCTCATATGCTCGTCTACTTTAATTGCTTTTGCAGGTCCGAGCGCGATCCCAGCCTTTTCAGCGAGAGTTGTGTCGGGTTTTATTCCTGCCGCCAGTACGAGTATATCAGTATCGACAGTGATCCTCTCGTTGGTTGCTCTGTTTGTTGCAATGACTCCCTCGACCTTCTCCTTTCCGATAGCTTCGTCGACCTTTGTATTCAGCAGTAGCCTAACACCTGATTCCTCAATCTTATTCTTCACCACTTCAGCAATGTCCTCGTCCACCATGGCTAATAGTACATTGGGCAAGAACTCTATCACAGTTACCTTCGCGCCTTTTGCGTGTAACGCTTCAGCAAGCTCCAGACCTATTACTCCAGCTCCGACCACCACGGCTCGCTTTCCATGACTTCCAGCGTTCATTATATTCTTGCCGTCGCCAATTGTTCTCAGGTTGAATATCCCTTTCTTCTCCAAGCCTTGAATGGGTGGTGTACTTGGCTTGGAGCCAGTGGCAATTATCAGGGAGTCATACTGTAATTCCCTTGTTGCTCCACCCTCTTGCTTGACCTTCAATACGTTATTATCAGGCACGATTTCGGTTACTTCCGTTTTGAGCATCAACCTAACTTTGCCAAATTTATCATACCAACCTTCGTCATGAAGGACTAAGTTCTCGAATTTCGGAATGTGCCCTGAGACTGCATATGGTAAGCCGCACCTTGAGTACTCCGGAAACCCTTCAGTGTTTATCACGGTGACATCTACGTCCCTGTTGACCTTCCTTGTCTCTAGCGCGGCACTAGTTCCAGCAGCCCCAGCACCAATAACAATGATTTTCATAGGTTCTTTCCTCCATTTGCTAATCATACGAATCAGAAGTCTGTACTTACCCTTATTAAGGCTTAACTCGTTCGCTTGCCTTCTCCTGTATCAGCCTCTACTTCTTCGCTGCGGTAGCTATAATTTTTATTACATCACCGTTCTTCAACTGGTAGTCCTCTCTTATTCTTTGCTTTCGCTTTGCGTCTACCGCCCCCGCATACGTCTCCCCAAGCTCTGTATGTATCATGAAGGCCAACTCCTTAGGGGTGGTTCCCAGGGGAGCCAAGAATACGTCGGGAAGAACTCTGCCTTCATGGTCGGAAAAGCTGTTTTGGTCTTCAACTGGAAACACATAAATCATTCTGAGTAATTCGAAAACGGTTTTGTCGATTGCGTCTTGGACGCCAGTTGAGCCGTATTTGTCAAGAACCTCTCTTTTCAGCCTCATGAGAGAGTCTTTCTCTGTCTGCGAGATCCTGTCAGGTTTCAGTATCTGGAAATCCGAGTCGCCAGGTTTGTAGGCGATTATTCCATTCTCGCTGAGCTTTCTAAGAGCATATTCCCCGAGACCGCATGTTGGTATAATAATGCAGTCCTTTAGAGTCTCCTTCAAATGCTTAATATTGGAGTCAGCTGACTTGATATCGATCTTGTTGGCAGCTATCAGCATAGGCTTAGCTATTCTTCTCAGACCTGACGCAAAACTCTGAAGATCTCGCTCGCTGAAGGATTTCGGGCGTTCTGATTTCAACCCAGTCTTGGCAATTGCTTCAGCGATCTGTGAATTTGTGATTCCTAAACCAGAAAGTTTATCAAGTAGAAGACTTGTCAAGGGCTTTCGCTCAGCCTCGACTCTCCCAGCAATCCTGGCCCAATCCCTCTTTATGATGTCCAAGAACCATAGATCCAGTTCTCGCTCAAGGAATCTGACATCCTCGAGTGGATCATGTGTTCCAGGTCCCATCATCTTGCCCTCAAAATCAAGCGAGCCAGAAGCATCGACAACATGAATAAGTGACGATGACTGCTCAGCCATATCAGTCAGAAACTGATTCCCAAGTCCCTTACCCGCATGGCTGCCAGGTATGAGACCTGCTACATCAACCAACTTCACGGGTACGTACCTAATCCCATCTATGCATTTTGAGTTTCTTGGATCATCTTTGACTCCAAGTTCTTTGCAGCAGCATTTAACC
>JAHPYV010000056.1 GCA_019058495.1 Promethearchaeati archaeon | reverse complement strand
CCCCAGAACCGCCTCCCAGCCCAACGATCACGGCGAGTACACTTATCTTCACTCTTCTCGAGCGCAAGAAACCCTTGAAATCCCTGAACCAAGTATGATGACTCGAAGAGCGCATACACGTTTCCTTCCTGCCGATGTGGGCCTACGAATAGTCATTGCGTGGATCCGAGTTGTTGGATCCTGCGAAGCGCGAATCGATAGTTGCCCAAATCTTCGATTCGTACGGAAGAAGTTGGAGAATTCGTATCCTTTAAAGGTTATGTTATTCATAGTAAGTGCCATTCTCCTTGAAATCTGAGAAGATGCCTTAGACAAGCTAAAGACCTTCTCGTTGTACCAGCATCTGATCTCATCAACATATGCATGGTTGCACGGTTATCCTTTCTTGGTGGGTTTAGCATGATGAGGATACTGGGATTGCTGCCTAGTTTGAATCGTGTTTTCTACGTTTTTCGAGTATTAGAACACGATCGCACAGCTTGACCCACCTGACAATTTAGATTGCTCCAAGGTTCAAGACTATACGTGCTTTAATACCAGAAAAAGATAAAAAGCCTCACCATAATGAATATGCAAGAAGTAACTGAGCCAACAGATGTGGTTCAGGCACAGGAAAAGGTAGAAAAGGTTGGTAGATTAGACAGCTAGAACATGGTCAAGGTTCTTTGTGATTCTTTCTGATGTACGACTGATGAAGCAGTACTTCACCGACGGCAACGCAATTTGACATCCTCAGGAAACGAAGAGATTCTAGACTAAGAACCAGTTTAAGCCTTAATGGGGTGAAGAGACGTGAAGAATCCCCTGAACACCGAAGAAGCAAAAAATATCTCTATTAGTGAACTGATTCGAAAGCTTTCTTCAGACAGTAGCGGCCTCTCCACGACGGAGGCGGAAAAACGTCTCCAGCAGTTTGGTCCAAACGAGATCCCAGAGAAAAAAACCAACCCTGTTATAAAGTTTCTGAGCTACTTCTGGGGCCCCATACCTTGGATGATTGAGATCGCAGTCGTCTTATCCGCGGTTATAGGGCATTGGGAGGACTTCGCAATCATCCTAGCGCTGCTAATTGTTAACGCGACCGTCGGATTCGGACAGGAGCACCAAGCAGGAAACGCCGTCGAAGCCTTGAGAAGCAGACTCGCCCTGAAGGCGCGAGTGCTTAGAGACGGCAAATGGCGTGAAGCCACAGCTAGAGAGCTGGTTCCAGGAGACGTTCTGCGAGTCCGCTTGGGAGATATTGTTCCGGCCGACATCAAGCTTATCGACGGGGAATACCTGCTCGTAGACGAGTCCGCGCTGACCGGAGAGTCCTTGCCAGTTGAGAAACACGTCTCAGACATCTCCTACTCAAGTTCCATAGTTAGACAAGGCGAGATGAATGCGTTAGTCATCACGACGGGGATGAACAGCTACTTCGGGAAAACCACCAAACTAGTCGAAGAAGCCAAAACGAGAAGCCACTTCCAGAAAGCCGTAGTCAAAATAGGCGACTACCTAATCGCCCTCGCCGCCGCTCTGGTCGCAATAATCTTTGTAGTCGCTCTTCTCCGCTACGCGAGCGTGCTGGAAACCCTCCAGTACGCGCTAGTTCTCACCGTTGCATCTATTCCGGTTGCGCTGCCAGCGGTCCTGACAGTCACTATGGCGGTGGGCGCAGTCGCCCTCGCCAAGAAGGAAGCCATTGTCAGCAAGCTGGTCTCAATAGAGGAGATGGCTGGCGTGGATGTCTTGTGCGCTGACAAGACTGGCACTATAACAGAGAACAAACTCTCAGTTGCTGAAGTCAAGCACATGAAGGGTTTTACCGATGAAGATGTGCTTCTATTTGGCGCCTTGGCTTCCAGAGAGGAAGACCAAGACCCCATAGATAACACCGTGCTCGCGAAGGCGAAGGATCTTAACCTAATAGAGAAAGCTGAGAGCTACACGCGCGTTGCTTTCAAACCCTTTGATCCAGTGTCGAAGCGGACGGAAGCCACGTTAGAGGACGTTGGGAAGAGGCAGTTTAGGGTAGCTAAAGGTGCCCCGCAAGCCATTCTTTCGCTCATAGCTAACAGTGACGCGATCTCGAAGGAGGTTGATGAATCCGTAAATGCGTTCGCGGAAAAGGGTTATCGCGCACTCGGCGTAGCCAAGGCTAACATGGTAAATGACTGGCAATTCGTTGGGCTTATCTCCATCTACGATCCGCCTCGCGAAGACTCTGCAAAGACCATAGAGACAGCCGAGTCTATGGGTGTAAACGTCAAGATGGTTACGGGTGACCACATCGCCATCGCGAAGGAAGTTGCGGGCGAAGTACACTTACCAACCAACATTATTTCTGCGTCCGCTTTCATTAGTAATAAGAATGAGAGTGAAGCTCAGAAGCTCGTTGAAGGAGCCGATGGCTTCGCGGAAGTTTTTCCCGAACACAAGTACCGCATTGTTGAGCTGCTCCAAAATGCCGGGCACATCGTTGGAATGACTGGTGATGGGGTCAACGACGCTCCGGCGCTAAAGAAGGCGGATGCGGGAGTTGCCGTGGCAGGAGCTACGGACGCTGCGAGATCGGCGGCTGACATAGTGCTCACGAAACCCGGCCTCTCCGTGATCGTAGACGCTATAAGTGAAAGCCGCAGAATCTTCCAGAGGATGAACAGCTACTCCATATACCGTATAGCAGAGACGATGCGAGTCGTAATATTCTTAACGTTGGCTATCGTCATCTTCAACTTTTACCCGTTGACGGCAATTATGATAGTCATGATCGCGATGCTGAATGATATACCCATAATGATGATCGCATACGATAATGCCAAAACTCTCCAGAAGCCTGTGCGTTGGCACATGCGACACGTGCTGACGTTGGCTATATCTCTTGGTCTGATGGGTGTGGTCTCAAGCTTCCTGCTGTTCTGGATAGCATTAGAGATCCTTCGCTTGGATGCGCTGACCGTCGAAACTCTAATGTTCCTGAAGATGACTGTTGGGGGGCACATGACAATTTATCTAGCCCGCACGGGTGAAAATCGTTTCTGGACTCGTCCTCTGCCTTCGATTCGGTTGTTTGGGGCAGCAGAGTTGACGCAGTTAGGGGGCACGGTACTCGCCGTGTACGGCGTCCTTATGAGTCCTTTGGGTTGGGCGCTCGCAGCATTCGTCTGGGCATACGCCTTTTCAGCCTTCGTTATCACTGACTCTGTAAAGGTTCTCATCTACAGGTTGGCGAAACGCAGTCGCACATGATAGCGCGCAAAGGTGTGAATAGTTTTGTTTTCTGTTGCTGGAGCGCTTTTGTGCTGTGGGCGGGTTCGACTATGTGGTATTTATCGAGCGAAGCTATTCCTCAACTAGGAAGAGGTGAATATCACCGACTCCGCATACACAGTTGCCCCTTGCGAAGGAACCAAGAACTAGAGATCTTGGATCAAGTTCCCTAAGAGGGTTCCAATGACTTGATCAGACATCTATGTGTTTTCACGACGACCACTAGCGACCTTTCGTGCGAAATCTATCACTTTGCGAGCAAGTTTCAAGGCTTCATTAGCGCGTTCCTTAGAGTATAACTGGCGAAGTGTGCTGGGATCAGATGCATCCGGAAAGTATGGTGGAATATAGTACCCGTCTAAGGTCTGGGCCGCTTTCGTTATGTTGGCAGGAACCTTTGTCAATGTCTCGAGTTCATCGATGAGAGCTAGGACAGAGCCTCCATCTTTTGATACTCCAAACTCAAGCAAGACAGCCCTTAAAGCTTTCTCGGCCACTTGTCGAGCAAGGAAGCATGAATGGTGATACTTTCTATTTTTCGACAAGGTTACGGCGTACTCGAAGTCTTCTTCGACCTCACTAAACCATTCATCGATACTTTCTGGCATGAAGCGGAGTAACCTCCTAGCCTTATGTGTTTTGTGTTGTGCTGACACTTATAAATTCGATTCTAGCGCAACGGTATGAGCTGTATTCTAGGTTGAAGGCGCTCAAAACATTATAGTTCTTTGCCAGACTATTAGCCATCATTGAAGAAAAGAAGTGAGAGCCCGACTACTTGCTCGTCTCTTACTGACAAGACAGACTAGCGTACGTTGAATACATTTCCATTCTGCGACATCACCTTTCGAACACGCGTTTATCGACTCCACTTATACCTAGCTTCTAATACTCCTTTTTTTCATCACACTAGCGATGGATAGCGACTTAGTAGCGTCTATACCGTTGGAAGCTGTCGCCTCATTGATGCAGGGTTTGGAAGGCACTCATAAGGCAGCGTCCCGCTACCCGATTCCATACGAGCTATGCACGCCGGGGTTCTTCGCTTAGCTCTCCAATCCTCAAGTAGATGTTTATCATCTCATTCATTGCCGCTCCAGAAGATCTATATTCTTCATATTGCTGGGTGCAACATTGGAACGTGTTTTCTATATTCTTTGTATTTTTCGCCGAATTCCCTTACTAGCTCTTTTTCTTCTTTCCGTGCTACGAGATAGTTGTAGAGGATTACGAATGGAGTGTAGATAAACGAATAAAGTGAGGACAACAACAAGGTAATACCCAAGTGCGCCAATATGGCTCCGAAGTACTGTGGATGTCTGATGTGCGAGTAAATCCCGTCTGAAATGACTCTTTCTGGCTTATGGGTTTCTGCGACTCTCAGACCAGTAGCTTTCACGCCTGCGATTCCGAACCATGCCCCGATCGCAATGAAAGGTATTGACAGTATCAAGTGGAACATGGGGATTGAGAGATTGACGACAGGGATCTGTATTGAGGGATCTTGAAAAGGAGGAATAGCAAAGCGAGGTTGAGGCGAAAGCCACACACCAAATAGGAATATGAAGAATCCCCACCCCGAGATCATGCCAAGCAGACCCCCAACTCTGTCTCCCTTCTCGTTTCCGTATTTCCTCTGAAGTTTCTGATGTTCCACTGAACGGAAGTGTATTGGCAGCATGAGCCACAAGCCGACAGCACTAATGACAAACCAGATCAGATACAACAATCCTAGCTCACCTTCAATCCCCAGAGTGGATCATATTCTCACAATTTCGAGATCCGGAAACTCTTAGATTGACGCTCAATAATAACGTTACCCCTTCAGAAAGCAAAAACACGAATAGCGACCAAAGCATAAGACTCGGCTCTGGTCTGCAGATATCTGGAAAACGATTATGCGAATGTCTGGATCTTCGTGAAATCTATATCTCCTCCCCCATGACTGACTGAAAACAGGGTATGCCCAGATACCTTAGTCGCTATCGATAGATCGTAGTGCCTGCTTTGCCTTTCAGCGCATCTAGTGCGCGACCAATCGAGGTTATTATCGCTCTTTCTCCTCCCGCTTCCAGGAAGCGAATCGCAGATTCGACTTTAGGACCCATACTCCCACCAGGGAAGTGTCCCTCAGCAAGATACATCTTTGCTTCCCCAGTTGTCATGTCATCTATATCTTTCTGGTTTGGCCGACCATAATTCAGTGCAACTTTCTCCACGTCGGTAAGGATCAACAGAATGTCAGCACTGATCAGTGTGGCGAGGAGCGCAGCGCCGTGATCTTTGTCTATCACAGCCTCAACTCCTTGAAGCGCCCCGTTCTCATCAGCTAAGACTGGTACCCCACCACCTCCGCACGCAATGACTATTGTTCCTTGGTTGAACAACTCCTTGATTACGCTCCCTTCTGTTATGCTCGCTGGGATCGGAGAAGGTACTACCCTTCGATATCCTCTTCCGCTATCGTTGATTACCGTCCATCCTTTTTCCACTCTCAGTCTGGACGCTTCCATGGCTGTGTAGAAGGGGCCTATTGGTTTCGTGGGACTCTGAAATGCTGGATCATCTTTTCGTACCAAGGTCTGTGTTAGGACGGTTGCAACGGGAATATTCAGCCCCGCTTTTCTTAGCTCATTATACATCGATTGTTGCATCATGTACCCTATCATGCCTTGACTCTCTGCGCCACACACATCCAGAGGCATAGCTGGCAAAGTATTCTTTGCTATTTCATTCTTGAGAAGAATATCACCCACTTGGGGACCATTGCCATGAGTGATTGCTATTCTGTAACCCTCGGCAACCAGCCGCACCATCTCTTCGCAGGTTTTCCTGACATTCTCAAACTGTTCTTCTGAAGTTCCCTTCTCCTTATGCTGCAGAATCGCATTTCCGCCTAACGCGATCAGAACACTTCTACTCAATTAACTCGTCTCCATTGAAGGTTAGGTTCTTTTTAGAGCGCAAGTCATGCAATGGGCTCCCCCATATCCTCCTGTCAGGTTCTCCAAGACAATTGGGAACGCATCAATGTCATGTTGGTAGATCTCTTTTTTATGAGGGAAGAACTGCCCCTCATTCCTAAGAGTCTGGTAGTCTTTCTTCGCCTGGTCCAGCAGTTTCCCATATCTTGCTGAGTCCGATTCCGCCATTGCGGACAAGTTTTTGAGGACATTCTTCACCACGCGCTCAACCTCGACTGCGAGAATTGTTCCATCTTTGATGCAGAGGAAATTGGATGCGTATGACATTTGTTCAAGAGTAGTGATATTTATTACGTCGAAGCCCTTTTGCCGAATGAAGTCATGCAGATTTGTTTCCTCCTTATTCTTTGTATAAGAACCTTTTCCGTCGCGGTTGTAGATATCAACTTTCGATCTTTTCAGCAGTAGCTCCGAACCCACAACAACGCCGCTTGAAGCTACATTGAAGTATGTGTCAAGGTGCATATTGATCATCGGGTCCATTTTATCTCCCGGTATTATGGGGTGGTTTGGCTGGTGGACTACTCCAACCTCATCGAATCCTAAACCGTATCGTAGCATCTGCTCAACCCCAGAACTGTTTGTTCTGTCTCCTGTACCAATAAGAGCAAAATCCTTCAT
Source organism: Promethearchaeati archaeon (assembly GCA_019058495.1). Taxonomy (GTDB): domain Archaea; phylum Asgardarchaeota; class Atabeyarchaeia; order Atabeyarchaeales; family Atabeyarchaeaceae; genus JAHPYV01. The sequence goes on along the minus strand of JAHPYV010000056.1, from coordinate 7,225 downwards.
CGGAATGAAGTCACCGCCCTCAAAAGTTCCTGGTTCCTGCGTGACGTGAACTATATTTGCTCCTAGTATTTCCCAGAGAAATCTGGTTAACGACGGACCCCCACGTCTTTGAGGTTTTGACATACGAGAAAGGAAAATCCCTTTGTCAGTGACTGCTTGTTGGTCTCGCATGAAGTAAAGATTCGAAAGAGGCTCTCTCTCAGCCACATCTAGGTGAATTATCCTAGTTCCCCTTTCAGGTCCGAGGGCTACGATGGGGTGCAAAAGAAGAATATTGAAAAAATGGCCTGAATCTAAGACATCAACGTTCTTGTCGAATTCCTTCTTCGCTAGTTCCACTTCTGCTTCCTTGCCTCTGAAATCAATTGAATCTCTAGCCATGTCGACGAGATGTCTCCTGACTTCAGCTTTTCTGTCAGCTGCATCCAATATTGACTCCTTAAGGTGGATTACATCTATCTTGAACTCGTGTCTGAGCGCATATTCCAACCTTTCGTGTTCTTTACGGGCTCCATATCGACTAAAGGCTCTTTCATAGAGTGAAGCATACGGCTCCAGCAGTCCCAAGAACATTTCTATGCCGGGTTTGTGGATAGCTACCTTTTCGAGATGATCCCATTCTGCTCTTATTCTTGCTTCCAATTGTGTCAGTGCCACCTCCTAACTGTCTTGACCATGGTGATACGCAAGGATTTCTCTGGTGCAGTGTAGCTTGTTAATGGCTTCTACCCATAATACGATGCGCTTCCCAACTCTTATGTCGTCTGCAGTCTCAAAACCTCGATAAGCCCTGCATAACAATCGCATTCTCGCTCATAACAGCAGGGCTTGAGCCTATGTGATGACCTCAGCATCATCTCATCGCGCCTTAATCCCACAGTGATTCCCTGATTTTTCGCGTTGTACGATATGTGACGTATGCTCCGTATATTTATGTCATATCGAAATTGGCTTCCATCTTATCGGATAGATGGGGACACCGCATTCGGTTTCACCCACGCTTCTGCTCAATTGAACTTTGTAAGAAATCAGTATTGACTGTTGGCGGTCAGTCATACTGCGTGTTTCAGAGGAGCAATTTGTCGAAAATTGTCTGTAACCATTTGGCTGTCAGGCCCGACTGGTTCGTTGACGCTCAGCAATACGTGGAATGCGTTTTCCTCTCCCTTCTATACGAATGTTGGAAGTATACCGAACAGTTATTTAAGCGAAAGATCGATGTAAGTGAATACAAATCTTCCAGAGCGACAATAAAATGATGCCAAAAGACGTTCCCACCAGGTACGAAGAGAAAATAATCGGCTATCTGAGCACCTTCCCTCCGCGTGAATGCGGCATCGGAGTCTATACGAAGCATTTGATTGACGGTGTGGAGAGCCTCAACCGGTTCAAGTCGCAGTACGTCGTAGCGATTAATGAAAAACATACGATCTACAACTACGAAAAGCGAGTCAAGTGGCAGATCATGCAAGATCGCGTTGAAGACTACGCCAACGCTGCTGAGTACGTTAACTCATCCAAGATCGATCTCCTCAGCATACAGCATGAATTTGGCATCTTCGGAGGAGAGTGGGGAGAGTACATTAATGGATTCATCAACAACGTCAAGAAACCAGTCCTAACCACGCTTCACTCGGTGGAACATGGGTTTCCAGCAAAAGCGAGAGATATTTTAGAGGGACTAGCCGCTAAAAGCGCTTCCGTTGTGGTTATGGCAAATGCGGCCAAGGAGATCCTGACGGAGTATGCCGTTCCTCCTACTGAGGTTCAAGTCATCCAGCATGGTTCCCCTGACATACCTTTTGTCCCAAGCGATAGTATTAAACCCTCGCTGGGTCTAGCGGGAAGGGTTGTCCTCTCCACTTTTGGGTTGATTAGCAGAGGCAAGGGTATTGAATATGTCATCCGCGCGCTCCCCGCCATAGTCGCCAAGGAACCGAGAATCCTCTACCTCGTAATAGGAGAAACTCATCCCGAGGTGCGAAGAGCAGAGGGTGAGACCTATCGCGTGAGTCTGCTCAACTTAGTGAGTGAACTTGGGCTTGAAAAACATGTTAGATTTCACAATCGTTTTCTTATGGAGAGAGAATTGATCAGATATCTTCAAGCCACGGATATCTACCTGATCCCGTACCTCTCTCCTAATCAGGTAAGCAGCGGCACACTTGTATATGCAGTAGGCGCCGGCAAGGCTGTTGTGTCGACGCCATTCCTCCACGCAAAAGAGGTCCTGGCAGAAGGGAGGGGCATACTCTGTGAGTTCAAGAACTCGGAATCAATTGCTCAGTCTACAATAAAGCTGTTAGAAGACAAGCAGCTAAAAAAGAACATTGAGAGGAAGGCCTACTCGTACGGTAGAGGATTCACCTGGCAAGCAGTGGCTAGAAAGTATGCCGCACTATTCTCGCAGATCATGAGGAAACGGAGGAGCTGACCCCGTGGAACTCCCACCCATTAAGCTAAACTTCTTGAGGTCCCTCACGGATGGCTCAGGAATGATCCAGCACACGAAGTATGCAATTCCCCAGAGAAGGGAAGGATACACCACCGATGATAATGCGCGGGCACTGATTGCCTGTGTTAAGTATCTCAAGCTTCGTGGCGGCGCAGATGTAGCGGAGCTGGTGGACATCTATCTGAGCTTCTTACTGTACATGCAGAAAACAGATGGCCGGTTTCACAATGTTCTCGGTTACAACAGGCGTTTTCGGGATCGCGTCGGATCTGAAGATTGCATTGGGCGCTCGCTATGGGCATGCGGGCATGTGTTGACCTCGGGCCTGTCAACAGATAAGAAGAAGCTGGCAAAGGAAATCTTTGATAGAGGCTTTCCGTGGATTCCGAGGTTCAGCTCGCCCAGATCTAAGGCATTCGCCATTCTGGGGCTTGCACAGTACCGAGATGCATATCCCCAAGATGAGAATGTCGCCCAGAACATGAAATTGTTGGCTGACCAACTTGTTACGAATTATAGACGTGAGTCCTCCGACAACTGGCGGTGGTTCGAGCCATATCTTACTTACGCGAATGGACGTTTGTCTCAGGCCCTCTTTGAAACTTATTTGAAGACGCGTGATGAGCAGTATCTTCACATTGCAAAAGAATCTTTTGACTTCATCTTGAGTATTCAGCTGATTGATGGCATTTTTGTTCCTATCGGCAACAATGGCTGGTACAAGAAAGGCGGTGAGAGAGCACTCTTTGACCAGCAGCCTATTGAGGCAGGTTGCATGGTCGAGACAGCACTAACCGCTTTCAGATCAACCAACGGCAAGAAATATGAGGAAGCAGCAAGGACAATATTCGACTGGTTTCTGGGCAATAACTCCTTGGGCGTGATGGTTTACGACCCCGAGACTGGTGGATGTCATGATGGAATAAACCCAACCGGATTGAATCTGAACCAAGGAGCCGAAGCCATTGTGTGCTACCTCATCGCCAGGCTGGATCTCGAAATGACAAAATGAATTTCGGCTTGGAGCATGACGACACTTCCTATCCGAAAGATTATTGAGCGTATTTTGCGAAGTAACAGTTGAGAACCATTTTCGCCTTCCAAGCAAGATGGGAAAAAGAACCCTGCTGGCAAGTGATTTGTGATGTTGAAAGTGAAAGACTTGATGATTGAGGACGTGGTTACAGCAAAAGAGGATACGACTATTCACGAAGTGATACGAGTGCTTTGGCAGAAGCATATCGGATCAGTAGTCGTGACGGATTCCGATTGCAGATGCAAGGGTATTTTCACGGAACGCGATGCTATCAGAGTGGTGGCGCAGAAGGTCGACCTGACTCTGCCCGTCAGCAGAGTTATGACGGCAAAAGTTGTGACAGTTCCTATTGATGCCACACTTGCTGAGGCAAGGAGAAATGCAATTGCCCATGGCATAAGGCATTTGCCAGTTGTTGATAGCGAGGAAAAGCTGGTGGGCCTGCTCACTATAAGAGGTATTCTCGACGAATTTTTCGGCTTATAAGTCAACAACTATTGCAAAGAGAGTATGCTCTATGAAGCGCTTCGAAGGCAACCCCATACTAACCTCTGTAGCCTCTCATCCGTGGGAGTCTAGAAGGATATTTAATGCTGCTATCCTCCACAATGGTAACCGTGTTCACATGCTATATCGAGCTATGGGCGATGATGCTATTTCTCGTCTCGGCTACGCTACAACGCAGGATGGCTACCACATTGACTGGCGTTCCCACAACCCTGTTTTTGTCCCAGCAACAGATGTCGAAAAAGATGGGTGTGAGGACCCTCGTCTGACACTCTTGGATGACAAGTTGTACATGTGCTACACTGCTTTGTCCGTAGTTGACAATCAGGATAAGTATCAGATCTCATTGACCTCGATATCAGTTGACGATCTGGTCCGTAGACGATGGACGTGGGGAGAGAGACAGTTACCTTTTCCTGGAATTCGCAACAAAGACGGTGTAATCTTTCCGAAGAGGATCGACGGGAAGGTTGTCATGTTCCACCGGCTCGAGCCTGACATATGCGCAGCCTACTCAGCTGACTTTCAGCACTGGTATGACGTTAGGTCGGTGATGCCAACTAGAACTAAGAGTTGGGACTGTTGGAAGGTTGGCGCTGCGGGGACACCTATAGAACTTAACGAGGGTTGGCTGTTCATTTACCATGGAGTGAGTTATGAGAAGGTCTATCGGCTAGGAGTAGCGCTTCTAGATAGATATAATCCCGAGATAATTCGGTGGCGCGCTGATCAACCTATTCTGGAGCCAGTAGAGGAGTATGAGAAGTTCGGAAAAGTCCCGAACGTTGTATTTAGCTGTGGAAACGCGTTAATTGATGATCGCGTCATAGTGTATTATGGCGCAGCTGACAGCGTCCTATGCGTCGCGACCTACGACCTCAGCGAGCTATTACCAAAGAAATAGACGAGCTGTCTGAGACGCACCTTTCCCACGAACTATATTAGAGGTCCTATATGCAGAGAATCATGAGTGGAGCATCAGGATCAGTAACATGGTGGGTTTCCTGTGAAGAAAGAAGCTTCCTTACTGATGTATCTTGTTGCTGCGGCTCTGGGATTTGCTGTCTTGCTGATCGAGCTCTCGACAAGCAAGTGGGATTTCAGTTACTGGCTTTCTAACCCAACGGTGGTTCTTGCGCTAGGTCTCTCCGAACTGGTAGTAAGGGTTCTTGCAGGCTTCGGCTTGCTCGCGACCTATCTTGTGATCTGCGAGGGAATGCTTGTCCAGTTGTCACCAACATTGAAGGGTAGGAGAACAACCGCGAAGACAGTGTTTGGTTTTCTGATATTCCTCCCTGTCTTGCTGCCTATCTATTCTGCTCTCCGGCTGCTCTTTTCTTGGTTCTATGGCAGTCCGACCACATTGTTTGATGTGATCTATCTACTTGTGGGTATGTGGGGATTGATCATTTCGGTCTACCTTCTCCCTATCTCCAGAGGAGAATTCAGCATCATTGTTCAACGATCGGATTTCAAAACCTCTGAGGGGAGGATTAGTAAGCTCGGGCGGAAAGTAAAGAAGCTGTATCATGAGAAGATTCGAAAACAGTACGCGGAAGCCTACAGAATTGAAGTTGAGAGAATGCGAGAGAGGCTGAATGCACATAGAGGAAAAATGGGAACTGCCCTCCTTCTTCCGTTTGCACTTGGATCTCTTGCAGTTCCACCTATTGCTTTTCTGTTCATAGTGCTTTTGATTAAAGGTTCTATCCAAGGGAGCAGTACAGGATATGGGTTTCTTGATCGGGGTATTCTTGTTGCAGTTATGATTGCCGCTGGAGTTCTTGCTTCAATACAAATCTATGCTTCTCTAGGGTCGCTACAGTTGATGCTCGGTATCGGTTATCTCATTGGAACCCTTATAGGTTACATAACCTTCTTATATTTCGCAAGAACGACCTTGTGAGACGGCGCTAATTTTCGACACTCAGCACGCGATACGAGGAAAACCAAAAATAGCTTTTGCCTGTTTAAGGAACTTCGACAAGGTATAATGATTTCGAAATAGTTGGTGGTTCTCATGAGTAGATCGCAGGAATTGAATGACAGACTAAACAAGTATCTCAGGTTGGCCACATTTCCAATCGGAGTGAAATTGCTTAAAGACAAGGAGGAGATGAAGAAAATAGGCAGAGTCAAGAGACCAGAAAAGAAGATAGCACTCTGCCAAATATTCAGCTATTCCAGGTATTATGGGTGGACGATGGGACTCACGGAAGAAGATAACGTGTGCCCTCTTGCTGAAGTGTCAATTGGCTTTATACGACCCTATAACGCATTTTTGGAGGGAACTTTTTTCGTTGGAAGGTATCATGAAACTCAAGAAGCCGCTAAGAAGACTGCAGAAATGATACCCAGAATCCCGTATGGAAAGCTGTCTGCTATTGTCTCAGGTGCCTTGGAAAGAATAGACTACGATCCAGATTTAGTGCTGATTTACGGTAATTCAGCTCAAATACTGAGGATAATTCAGGGAGCCCTCTGGGAAGAGGGAGGTAGAATCACTATGTCCACCTTTGGTGACGCCGTCTGTGCAGACACAATCGCAAATGCGTATCTCACCGCAAAACTGCAGATTGCCTTGCCTTGTCTCGGCGATCGGCGCTTTGGACTAGCAATGGACAGTGACCTAATAGCTTCCATACCGTTAGGAATTGTCGATTCAGTGATAGAAGGCTTGGAGGCCACGCATAAGGCAGGATCTCGTTATCCCATTCCATATGAGATATGCACTCCAGAGTTTTTTGTTAAAATGAGACGCCATACAGAAGAAACAAAAAAAGAGTGATCTTTGGCTTCGTATGAAACTGGTCGGATTCTTAAAGCCAACGGCTGCAGTCCTTTGGCAGTACGTGTCCAGAAGAACTCCGTTTTCATCTAGTGTCTCAATAACGCGTTGTATTTGAACCTCCGAGATCGAGATGAGGGCAACAATGAAGCCAAGAACTGAAATCGATTGGGAACTCTAGTACAATCACGTCAAAGTCCTGTACTGAAAGAAAAGCAGGTCACAATTGTGAAAGGGTTAATAGGGGATTCACGCGTCCTGAGAGTGAGGCACAACGTGACCTGCTTTTGGGGGTTGTAGTAGAGTCTTGGGTTCCCAGCTTGATTTAGACATTTCAGTTTCGTGCCAGCTAGATTTATATGCACGGACAACTAGTTATACACAGTCAGTATTATATATCTTATTGATATGGCAAGTCAACCCATTGATCAGTATTTGG
>JAHPYV010000271.1 GCA_019058495.1 Promethearchaeati archaeon | reverse complement strand
GCTGGATTTGCCATCAGAATCCTGCCATCAGGAATTAAGATAGTTGAAATCAAGCCTATGGAGCTGTCCGAAGACTTGGGCAGACTGCTGGATGTCGTGTCGGATACAGGGGTGACGACGGCCGCAGAGCTCATCAAAAAGAGTGATTGGTCAGAAGAGGCAATAAAGACGGCACTGGAGAAACTCGAATCATCAGGGGTAGCTAGGAAAGTCGCGGAAGCTGGGATTGATAAGTGGTACTTCCCAGCGTTCTACAAGGCGGTTGCACAGCAAGAAAAGCCTGAGATGACTAAACCACAAGTGGAGGAAGCAGGGGAAGGGGAACTGGAGGAAGCCGAACGAGAGGAAACTCACGAACCCGATAGTGAAGACCTCACATAGTGCGACACTCTGCTTCACTGTTTTTTCGCTATGGGACATGACGCTATGCACTTGAAGCAGTAGTAAAAGTTTCCAAGCACTGAGGTTTGCCAGAGTTCCCAATAGGCTGGATCCTTTGTCATTTCAACGATTTCTTTTTCTCCCTTACCCATGTACTTCTTGGCGACACCTATGAGCCCCGGAAGTCCATACTTCAGTATTTCCGGTGCGCATTTCTTCATGTCTACCTTGCCGTCTTCGGAGATGGCTCCTGTGGGACATGCCTTGATGCATGCTCCGCACTTATTGCAGATCTCTTCTTTCAATCTCCCGTCGATTTTCAGCGGAGCATTAGTGACGATGCCCGCTATTCTAACGCGTGGACCAAATTCCTTAGTTATAAGTAGTCTGTTTATGCCGATTCTTCCTAGCCCGGCCTCCTCAGCAGCGTGTCTCAGCGAAACATCTCCTATGAGACCCCTTTTCGCAGTACTCATTTCAACTGGGAGAAATGCAGGTATCGAGACTGCCCTGTAGCCAGAGTCATCTAAATATCTAGACACATCAAAGGCAATCCTATCCAGTTGACCGTAGAGACAGTACGTTTCGTACTGTGCTGGTCGGACATTACTCTGTGAACACTCGATAGGTGCAGGGAACATTCTCACTGCGGCGACTACTATAGCACTTGCGTCGCTGACCATTTCTTTTATTCTAAGCTCGTGATCCTGCAATTTGTATAGGGACTCGGGGGAACACACGCCTACAATGTCCGCCCCTGACTTCATCGCCAGCTTTCTTATCTCTTTGTCTAATCTTGCATCATATTTCTTACTCATTATATTCACCAAATCTACGGATGAGATTGAGGATTGACAAACGAGACGTTGAATAGTGGGAATGACTATATATAACAAACAGGTTTAAGGAATGAGAGGCACCTAGAGCGTCCTAAATCCCCTTCGAGAACTGGGACGATGGTTGAGACAAAGAGTAGATGGGCAAAGATGATAACGGGTCTGCGGGTGATTTGGAGAAGCCTCGGCAATAAGTTTTATATCGTACTCTTCACAATCCTCGCGGCTCTCTCAGTTCTTCTTCTGGTTCCGCAGAGTCCACAGGCAAAGGAGTACACGTTCATTTTGAGTTCTCTTCTACTTGGCGGGGTCATTTTCTTTCTTTTGTTCGCTTTTCTGGCGCTGATACCGCCTGTTTGGAGGTTCATAGAGTCCGTCCAAAGATTAATCCTTGTGCAGTCAGTCCTGTTTCTTCTCACTGCTCTTGTTGCGCCGCTATTGCTTTTGCTGGCTCCAAGAGCTCTGGCTGACTTCTTCATTTACTCTGGATTCACGGTGTGGCTGGTTCTCATGGGTCTGTTATCTTGTTCTCTCGCATACTCAGTATCGAACGCCATCTCTATTAGAAGCCCTCATATCATTGCTTGGGTTTTCATGACGCTTGCCGTCGTATTAGATGCGAGTCTTTTCTACGAGGCGCTGGGACACCCCGCGATTATGCCTCTTTTGGTTTTTTATACGGTTGCTTGGTTTGCTCCATGCATTGTGTTGGCGTTATCAGAGTACCATCATCCGAATCTGTTCCAGGCTTACTCCCTTATCGCCTTGGTTTACACTGCTTTTCCGATTGCCTATAGGCTACTTTCGCTGGTGAGTGGACCCTCGCCGATACCTGGACGATTATCCTCGATTCTCTCCAGTCCTCCGATTGAGGAGGCCATAACAGCTATCTTGTTGATTTTTGCGCTTAATGCTCTTGGCAACTTCTTTGGACGGCATTATAGCAGATTGAAGGATGGGGGAAGACGACTTGTCTCCAGACTCCGACGCTCACCTCACGAATCGGCGATTGAATCGCAAGACGAAGCAGAGAAGACCGATGAAGTAAATTTGTGGAAGGATGCGCACACCGAAAGGGGACTGTTGTTAGGTCCTTTCCTGATATTTGGGTTGCTTTTCTCAGCCCTAGCGTACTTTGCTTTTGTACATGCTCGTGGGGTTCTTGGGATACCGCAATATCTTGAGCCCAGCATAAGTTTCGTAATCAGTGTTCTTGCAGTAATTCCTCTGCTTTTTTACATCATGCGCAGGAAGAGGTAGATTTGGTTGACACGTGCTGTAGCCTGAAATGAGGCGAGCACGATGTGGCTCTGAAGTCCAGAAGTAATTGTTTGAGAAAAAGGAATTGACAGCAAAAAGATCTGCAAAACTTGTCTGTTGGCAAGATCCACGCCATTCGAGCGAGACGAGTTCTCACCTTGATGCAGGTCTCTGCTGTCTTCCAGTATGGCTCGCCAAATATCCCACAGACACTACTCCAAGAACTACGAGAGTTCCCAGCGCGATCATAAGAGTTGCCTGTTCGGGTTGGAGTCCACTTGGTTTTACTGCTCCTGCGTGGAGCGTTAAAGAATGCAGCAC
>JAHPYV010000055.1 GCA_019058495.1 Promethearchaeati archaeon | reverse complement strand
CGCAGGAACCAACTTGGAAGTTGAACTTAACCCAAATTGGCGATGGAAGCCCTGCCACGGCTTATATCATAAGAAAGGCGAGTGGGGCAATCTCCCTGAAGGCGAAATCTTCACTGCAGCCTACAAAGCCGACGGTGCTCTTGTTATAGATTTACTGGGAGATTTCTTTGACAAGAAGTACGGTATACTGACGGGTTCACCGCTTCGCATCAAGGTGAGGAACTCAAGGGCAGATCTGGATACTATAGAATGCAAAAACCAAGAGCTAAAGAAAGAATTGAAAGCATACTTGAAAACCGATGAAAACAGCGATCGCTTGGGAGAATTCGCCTTAGGGACGAACATCTTCCTGAAGAAGCTTATCGGAAACCTCCTTCAGGATGAGAAGTTCCCGACTGTTCACTGTGCCTTTGGGGATCCTTATCCAGATGAAACTGGAGCCAACTGGGAATCTAAGACACATGTAGATGGAATCATGATCGATGCGACTGTTATATGCGATGGTAAGAAGATCATGGAAAAAGGCAAGTACATCATATGAGGAGGATAAACAAAACTCGACAGAAGATTCGGAAAAATGAAGGAGAGCATGATTTCTGCAGACGGCTAGGACAGATTAGGGCCATCTCTCTTCTTCAGTCATTTGTTCCTCGCATGCTGGTTTCATATTGAAAACAGGAAATACATTTTCCCCTGCCCATTGTTCGGAGATCTCCGTTTGGTCCATGCTTGTTAGCAAACGAGGTATTGGAGCAGATCTCTCAGATTTGATTGGATTAGGTCACGCGCCTGCAAGCTAACTATCAGTTACGTCTGCTATCTTTATGTCCCAGTAATCCTCAACTTTCAGAACTATTGACGTATGGAATTTTCTGCGTGTCCTTGGACAGACAAGAATCGCCCCGAGCTGCCTGTTCGTACTCCTAGTAAATTCAGGGATGAAATCTTTGCCTCCCATTTCAGTAGGTCTCTCGAGCAACATATTGACTGTGTGTATGCCCTTACATCGTGGGCATTCAACGCTGACGCTTTTCTCTTGTTTTTCCAATTCCCGTCTCCCATAGAGACTATCTGCGTATTACCTTATAACTTTTGCTTGAAGTGATAAGGTGTGCTTTGAGTATCGGAAGAAATATCATGTAGCGATCTACCGCTCTCTCATCTGCCTTCTTGACAGAGTAGAATACGAACAGCAGCCTCTTCCAAGTATCATTGACTAGTTCCCTTGTAGAGTCCAGGTGATAACAAAGCATATTTGCTGGCTATGTTAATACTATTGTAAAATCTTACAGGGAAGTTTGATGTCAGTGGCGTTTCAGGAGTATACTTTCAAGGTCGTTGTTCTTGGAGACCCAACCGTCGGCAAAACGAGTCTTGTGCGACAGCATGCCAAGGGCAAGTTTGAATTTGACGCCAAGGCTACAGTGGGTGTCGAGGTGACGACTAAGCATTACAAGCTTGAAGGTGGTTTACTCCTATCATTATCAATATGGGATGTTGCTGGGCAAGAGTTTTCAAGCTCAATTAGACATCAGTACTATCAAGGAGCATCTGCTGCGATTCTGGTTTTTGATTTGACAAGACCTGAGTCTTTTTGGCATGTGAAAACGTGGTATGTGGATCTCAGAGACAATCTGCAGCAGAAGGTTCCAATTGTTCTCGTAGGCAATAAGAAAGATCTCCCTGATCAGAGGGCAATAACTGATGGTGAAATCAGGGAATTGGCTGATGGCTATGGTTTCAAGTACTTCGAAACTTCTGCTATGACAGGTGAGAATGTCGACAGAACATTCTATAATCTGGTGGCTCAGATAATAATGATGAAGAGGATGGCGAGTGACATCTTCGGCATTAGAGAAACCTGACATCGGATTCGGTCTTTGCTTGTTTTCCGCTTTCTCTTTGTCTTAGGTTACATCGTCATGCCACCGTCGACTGATAGAGTGATGCCAGTACAGAAATCATTCAGTACCAGGAAGAGAACGCCGTCTGCGATTTCTTCAGGTGTCCCTAGTCTTTTCATTGGCTGACGCGTAATAAGTTGTTTTCTAGCTTCCTCCGGGTCTTCTGATTGCGCGACTCTTCCTCGAAAAGATGGTGTGTCAGTTGTGCCAGGGCTAATAGAGTTTACGCGAACATGATCGCTAATATAGTCCATTGCCATTGCGCGCGTTAGAGATAGAACAGCGCCTTTTGATGCAGTGTATGCGGCTCTGTCCGTGACCCCTTTGATTGCGACAGATGATGCCGTATTGACTATTGTGCCTTTTGTCTTCTTCAGGTGGGGGATAGCATACTTTGAGAGTAAGAAGATACTCCGTACGTTTACTGCCATTGTTTTATCCCAGTCCTCGACTGACGTATTGTCAACTCTTCCCGGAACGACAATGCCAGCATTATTGAACAGGATATCGATCCTTCCGAATGTTTCAATCGCTTTGTCGACGATTCTTTTCGTGTCCTCCGGTTTGGAGACATCTGCCTTGATGAATAGTGCCTTTCTACCTGAATCCTTGATCTTTTGAACCGTTTTTTGGCCTGTTTCGGCTAGATCAGCACAACATACTGATGCTCCTTCCTTAGCAAGAAGTAAGGCGGTCGCCTCTCCTATGCCCGCGCCCGCACCCGTAACAATAGCTACTTTCCCTTCTAATCTCATCTTTCTCATCTCAAATCTGCCGTTAATAGGATACCTGAAAATGTTATTGATTCTGAGACGATTACTATTCGTCAGTATTTCTATCTTTTGTGAATGCTTGGCTCGATTATTCTTTGTTGTCCTAGACCTGTCAGACTCCAGAGTTTTGGTCTCCTGCTTTTGTGATTCACTATTTTCTCGTTCTCCATTAAACGTAGGTGATAGGTGACGACCTTGTATGACAGACCACTTTCTTTTGATATCTTGGTTGCAGACTTCCAATCTTCCCCCAAGAACCGGATGACCTTTGTCCTGCTCATTAGTCCTGGCAGGACATTCTGCACTCTTCTCAGATAGGCTCTTGGTTCAACCTCATGCTTATGCGGTTCTCTTCCCCGTTGCCTCATACTCGTGATCCCTCCGCTGACTCTGCCTCATATAAAATGATCCTCATCGAGCATCTATTGAAGCCGTGCAGCATCAATCAATCTGTAAAACATGAGACCCAGTCCGTCAGCGCAACACACATGCACACAACTTATGAAGTAGTTCTGTGAGATGATAAAGTTTCGCAATTTGGTAGTCAGCATTCCTCATAATGTGGAGCTTCTATCCACTAATTTCAAGCGTGTCTAGGGACATGCTCCTCGTCTCCGAAATATATAGGTAATATGAGAACGTTAATCTAGGTCATATACAACTCTTCGAATCTGGTTGGTGCCTATGGGCGTAACCGATTTTCTCAAAAGCTTGAAGCAGTGGCATGATAGAGGAGTTCTAATAAACTACAACTTGTTGCCCGAGTCAATTCCTCCCACAATGCCGAAGAGCATCCACATATGGGACGAGACCCTCAGAGACGGTGAACAAACACCGGGAGTCTCTTTGAATGTCAAAGAGAAAATCGAACTTGCAAAGCTGCTGGACGAAGTTGGCGTCGATATCATCGTCGTGGGATACCCTGCCGTTTCAAAGCACGAAGTTGAAGTCGTCAAAGCAGTAGCTAGAGAGAAGTTCTCACACGCTCGTGTGGGGGCACCAGCCAGAGCACTGAAGAAAGACATTGACGCCTGTATAGAATGCGATGTTGATGAGGTTCCCATCTTTCTCGCAACCTCTGATCTCCGCATAAAATACGATTACAGGTTCAAAGGCGGTCGCGAGGAAGTCATTAGGCGAGCTGTCGAATCAGTCGAGTATGTCCGAGAGCATGGGATGGTGGCCAGCTTTGTTGCTGAGGATGCAAGCAGAAGCGACCTTGATTTTGTAGCCACGGTTTTCAAGCAAGTCGCCGAGGCAGGAGTAGACAAAGTAGTAGTCGCAGACACCGTTGGATTCATGAGACCCGGAACGATGAAGATCTATATGAGGCGACTCCTTGACAAGCTCCGAGGGGAATCTATCAAAGTACCAGTCTCAGTTCACTGTCACAATGACCTCGGACTAGCAACTGCGAACACTTTGGCTGCAATAGAAGAAGGCGCGGATTTTCCTCACGTTTGCGTAAATGGGTATGGTGAAAGGGCTGGAAATGCACCACTAGAGGAAGTTGTCCTTGCACTCGAGATCCTCTACAATAGAAGGACTGGTTTGGCGGTGGAGAAACTATTCGAACTTTCACTGCTTGCAGAGAAAGTGTTCTGTATTCCTATACCGGTTCACAAAGCGATCTCTGGTGGCAACGCGTTCACACATGAATCTGGTATACATGTGAAGGGAATGCTGTTTCACCCAATGGCATATGAACCCATTGACCCCAAGATCGTTGGCAGAACCAGGCAAATAAGTTTCGGAAAACTAAGTGGATCAGCAGGAGTCAAAGCTGTCCTGCAGAGAGAGCTAAAAGGAGTAGAGCTTAGCGATGAACAAGTAGGCAAGGTCCTTCAAGCCATAAAATCCTACATCGAGGACCAAGGCGAAGATGAAAAAGACAAGATAGTCACCGAGTTTCAGGAGAGAGTTAAGAAAACTATCGCGAGAATACTTGCAGGAGTCAGGTACAGGAAATTCTGGGAAATAGCAGGGGAACAGCTCGACATACCAAAAGAGAAGCTAGACGATATCATAAAACGCAGAGCAGAAGATGAATGGATAAGCCTATAGGAAAACTCGTCAGCTTGTGCAAGGTAATGCTGGAATCCAATGTTGTCTAGCTGCCATTTCTTGTCTACTGCTCTACCCTATCAAGTATTGCCAAGGAGAATGGTATGGTTTGAATGATAGCGGGAGTAGTCTGCAGGATATAGCTGAGTCGATTCTGGACAAAGCATCTAAGCAGACGATATCATACTGTGAAGCCAGAGCCGAGGAATACTCAAATGAAACACTGAACGTCGAAGGAAGGCTGCTGAAGTCCAGCTTCAATTACTTATCCAAAGGTGTCGGCATAAGAGTAATCGCTAACGGAGCCTGGGGGTTCTCCTCAACAACAAGCCTGGGCAAATCAAGTTTGGAGGATGCAGTAGACTCCGCTATTAAGATTGCTCGCTCAGCAGGCGAAAAGAGAAAAACACCTGTGGAGCTCCGCGAAATCAAGCCAGCTTGTGACGAAGTCTCCACGAAAGTCGATCTAAGGGTCGGGGACGTTGAATTCAAGGATAAAGTAATGTCCCTCATAGAATGCAACAAAGTTCTCAAAGCCTCTGACGAGGTAATCAAAACCTCAGCAGCTATTGTAGGCGTTGAAAGTCAGAAGTATATTGCTACATCGGATGGAGCTAGAATCAACTTCAAACACGCTATGGCGTTCGGAACATTGTCAGCGATTGGATTTGCCTCAGGTGTTTCAGAGTCTGCTAATCTGGAGGTTGGCGGCTCAGGCGGTTACGAGGCAGTTGAACCTGGTTTCCTCATCGAGTCGGCAAAGGATGTCGGGGAGAGAGTCAAGCGCCTTCTCAACGCAAAAGCATGCCCAACGGTGAACAAGACCCAAATTGTCATGGATCCATCGTACCTAGCACTACTTGTCCACGAGATAATTGGTCATCCTTCGGAAGCTGACAGAGTTCTAGGTTGGGAGAACGCACTGGGAGGAAGTGCATGGTGGCAAGGTATGATCGGACAACAGATTGGCTCCAGGCTGCTCAGCGCTGTTGACGAGGGAGATATTGAGGGCACGCTTGGGTACATGCCGTATGACGATGAAGCCGTCAAGAGTCAGCGCGCGTATCTGATAAAGAATGGTATCCTTGTTGGGCACATTCAGTCTAGGCAAACAGCCGAGGAATTCAACACTGAAGCGTTAGGCGGGATGAGATCTTTTTCCTTCAGCTGTGCTCCTCTAATAAGGATGAGCAACACGTTCATTCTGGGCGGAGACTGGAAGAGCGAAGAGATAATCAACGAGACTAGGAACGGCATTCTAGTGAAGTATTTCCTCAGTCCTTCAATTGATGATAGACGTTACAGATGGGCTGTAACACCGCAGGAAGCATATCAAATCAAGAATGGAGAAGTTGGCGAGCTTTACAGAGATGCTGTCGTCATGGGGATCGCACCAGATTTCTTCAAGTCAATAGATGCTGTTGGCGATGACCTCAGCATATTCCCCGTCACAGGATGTGGAAAAGGAGACCCTGAGCAACTGATCTGTGTAGGCAATGGTGGACCAACTATACGTGGGACAGCAAACATAGTCGGGAGAGGTGAGTAAGACGAATGGGCTTTACCCCTCCAATAGTTGATTTTGTAGAGAGAGTCTTCAATGACCTCTCCAAGAAGAGACAAGTGGATCAGTTTGAGGTCTACTGTTCATCTAATCGCATACGCTCGCTTCGAATTGTTAACAATGAGATCCTTGAATCGAGGCTAGTCAATGACTCTGGAACAGGTGTGAGAGTCATAAAAGATGGATTCACAGGTTACGCTTCAACAGCAGCACTAACACTCGAAGGTGGAAGAGAAGCCTACGAATCAGCTGCCAGAGTTGCCGGCTCGGGGATGGGCGAAAAAGAGGGCATAGGTTTGCCAAAGCCTGGTAAAGAGAACAAAGGGATCAAAACCTCGGGTAGTGCGTTCTCAGATGACAGACTTCGAGACCTCCCCGAGGAAGAGCTTGCTGAATATGGTAAGAGACTGATTCAGTCAGGGCTATCTTATGATAAGAGGGTAGAAGATTGCTCAGGCTCAATAACTCTACTGAGCTATGACTTCGCGGTGTCAAATTCAAATGGATTGAGATCGTGTGACAGAGGCGATTATGTCTATGCAACCCTTACGTCTGTGGCAAAAGATGGGGGGCAACATGCCCAGGGCTTTGACACGCTTGTAACCCGCAATTACTCAAAGTTTCTGGACAACATAGATGATGTGGGAAAAAGAGCATCAGACATGAGCATAAAGAGCCTAGGAAGTAAGCAGCCACCCTCTGGGAAATATGACATCATTTACACTCCTAGCTGCATGAGTCTAACAGTTTTGAACCTCTCAAGAATGGCGAGTGCCCAGAGAGTTTATGATGGCTTGTCGATGTTCACAGATTCCTTGGGTAAGCAGGTGGCATCAGGCATAGTCAATATAGTTGAGGATGGCAGGTTTGAAGACGGCATGGAAAGTGGTTTGGTTGATGATGAGGGGCTCCCAACGAAACGCACGATCATTATAGAACATGGCATTCTGAAGTCATTCTTTCACGACTCATATACAGCATCCAGATTTAATGTTCAAAGCACGGGCAATGGCTTTAGAGTCATGACCCAAGCTGGTGGAAGCCCACTTCAGGGGAAGAGATATGATTTTCCACCTGTGTGCTCATCAGCGAATTTCGTTATCACGCCAGGAGATATCTCAGGGGAGGAATTAATTCAAGATACGAAACGGGGCATCCTCCTAGGATGGACCAGATACGAGCGACTCCTAAACAGCAGAACCGGTGCATTCACATCAAACGCTAGAAGCGGAAACTTCATGATAGAAGAAGGAGAAATCAAGTACCCAGTTCATGGCTTCAGAATCCATGACAGCTATGTGAATCTGTTAAACTCGATCGATGGTATAGCCAACAAAACTGAGCAGAAGGGTCACTGGGGCTTGGCCGCCATCTCCCCCAGTCTCAGAGTAAGAGACATTCGAATAATCTCAACGTAATAACTTGAAGAAGTAGCGCATTTAGAGAGACCTATAAGCCCGAATCAAGTCCAAACCCTTTTAGGCACTGCATCTGGAATAACAATTATGAACTCACATTTGGTCAAAGTAACACTCTTTCCTGAGCGGATTTTCCTAGAACGCGGAGTCTTTGAGCAGTCAGTGGACTTTGAGTTCAGATTTCAAACTGACTCAATCGAGCCCATGGAGCTTCAAGAGGTAATAGCGAACGGGTTTGACAAGCAGGATCGACTATTGTTCAGGATGCCATTAAACAATTGGGGAATAATTCCGTCGATCCTTTCTATTCCTGAGAGAAAGGTAGAACTTGGCAAGACACTTGAGATTTTCAACCCATTGGCAGATTTTCCTCTCGACTACCCGATTACAGGACTGCGCTACGAGTTCGATTTCAGAACTGAGAAAGGCGATCATGCTAGATCAGAGGTTGCCGTGGATCCTATAATCTATGAGCAGAAGGCTAAACTGACTCTTCCTTTCGCCGGAACGTGTCTAGTCACAGATGGTCATGACACCATGTCTCATCACCGTCGAAACTTCCCTCTTACTCACCCGCTAATCCAACAGATTGGCATAACTGCAAACAATTCAAGATTCGCGTATGATTTCGTACCCGTTGATAACGAGTTTAGAATGTTCAGGAATACTCCTCATAGATGTGAAGATTTCGTCTGTTGGGGGAAGCCAGTACTAAGCCCAGGAGAGGGTAGAATATCAAGCATGGCTGGCAATTTGCCCGACAATCCACTTTATGATCCTCCGCCATTTGATGAAAAAGCCCACATAAGGGATCCCAAGACGGCGATGGAGAGACATCTTGGCAACTTTGTCATCATAGATCATGGGAATGACGAGTTCAGTCTGCTGGCTCACATGCAGAAAGGGTCAGTTCAAGTTGAAGCCGGCGACAAAGTGGCAGAAGGAAAACTGATTGGTCATATAGGGAATTCAGGAGACAGCGCATCCCCACACATTCACTACCAACTCCAGAACGGAACAGACTTACTGAGATCTGAGGGCTTGCCCAGCAGATTTCATAAATTTGACTTGATTCTAGGCAACAAGGCGAAGAAAGAGGAGGGTTTGTGCCCCAACACAGGAATGATCATAAGACACGAGTAACAGCGCAGCCAAGCGATAGGAACAGAGACAGTAAAAGCTATGACATGCAGCAAAACAGAGATTTCAAGACATGCGCTCACGTTTGGGGCTTGTCTGCTAGAATTCGACTTCCTCATGTTGGCTACCTTGCACGCAAAGTAGCCCTGATGGTTCTCCAGATTTGGCTACTCTACAGGTTTGAATAGCACGATTTCATGAAGCGTTGTGCCGCTCTCCTTGTGTTTGGTGCCATCTTGCTTCACGTCAAGCTCGAAACTAGATTGTAGCCTGAAATAGCCGGGCTTCATCCTTAGAATATGCCTTGCTATGAAGCGAAGCGCTGCTCCAAATCGGTCCAACATGTCCTCAGCTTCCAGAACCTTTTCGACCTTAAGCTTTGCTTCCATTTCGCCGGGTACTCTGATTCTTAGGTTCTTTGGGTAGCTGTGTTTTGCTCTGGGATCATATTCAAAGTTCTCTTTGTGGAATTCGAACTCACCTGTGCTTAGAATGGGATTCTCTCCCTTGGCAAGCATTAGAACCTTGATTGTATGCCGATCCACTTTCTTGTTACACTGTATGAAGGCATAGCACGCTGTGTAATCCTCTGAATAGATTCTCCCCCACATCCAATATTCGATTATGCTCTGGAACGAGAGGTTCAGCCAGTTGTGATCGTGATATCCAATACCTTTCACTTGGAATTTATGTTCGCTGTCACGTATGGTACCTTTGACCGAAGCCCTCGCGAATGGTATAACCCACGCGAAGTAACCCATTTCGCCAAAGTGTGAGAACCCCGTACCGGGTTTCCAGCCCTTCACGTGGGCTGTATAAGTCAAATCAAAACCGAGCTCCTTCTCGTCCAAGTGAATTGCGTAGACTGGGAGACCACCCTTCGAGTGGTCAATTCTCAAGTAGTTGCGGCCGACTTTGACCTCTGCTTTCTTCGTCGATGCGCGAAACTCCGACTTCGGGTACTCAATAAACTTCTGTGTCTTCTTTCCGTCTGGTCGTAGCAGGACAAGCTCCACGCCTGCTTTGCCTGATGTAGGTCCAGGATTTGGGTTTGACGCGTAAAAGAATGCAACGATAGTGTGACCAGACTCCAGATGCGCGTCGAAGTACCACCATTCGTACATCTTCTTCTTTGTCATGTCGATGTGGAGTCCATCGTCTTCGGGAGTGGGTGGTGTTATTACGTTATCACGTCTTCCAGGGCCTGACCAACCTTCCTTCACTTTGTTGCTGATTACATCTTTCATTTCTTCTTCGCCGCTCCTGTGACGTAGTAACCTGGATCAGAAGCGCCTTTGGGATCGAAGGCGTTCTTAATCTTCCTCAGCCAATCGGGGTAGTTCATGGTGCGATCCGCATAGTAGTTGTGCACATCATCACCGACGATAAAGAATGGCATGCCTAAAGCCTGTTCAAGATCCATCTTGTTGCTTTCGTCTTGATATTCTGTGTACCCCGAACACGATTGTGCTGAAGTTGGATCGTAGACGGTTGGAGCCTCAAGATGGGCCATGTGACCTCCCTCATATCCCGTCATCCAGATTCCCTCTCCCTTGTCGTCTCCGATCACGCGTTTCTTGATGTACTTCTGCTTAATTGGTTTGTTCAGCTGGGCAATTCTAACTGCTAACGATATTGAGTCCATGCCACCATGAGTGCTCTGGAAACAGTTGGAGAAACGGAACGCATGAGCCCCGAGCATATTTCTCACTGCTTCCCCATAGTGCATGGGTTTTGGCGAGATCACGCCTGTCTCTACCAAGTCTTTGCCACCATACTTCTCTGTGATAACCCTGAGAAGCTGAGTGCGAAACTCGAACTCCCGTCGCGTGTGAGCTGCAACCAGCACAATGATGTACTTCTTTATCTTGGTTAGGAGCCCCCCCATGATTGCGTTGATCGCCTCTGTTTTGGTATTGGTGAATAGAACCGCCAGACCTTCTGGTGCAGAGGTGGTTGCAATCATGGCCAACTCGCGGTCATTTATCTCATAGTAGGCCTTCTCATATGTCTCCCAATTCTCAAAGTTGAGAACATATATCTTCCAGTTTTGAGGTATGTCCCATTCATAGTCTGGAATAGTGCCCCCAGTTCGCCACTTCCAATCTTTTTGTGCTGGCCATGAGTACAGCCTGATTGCGCACTTGGTGAATACGCCAAGACCTCCGTATGCTCCCAGCCATCCCCTCATTACCCCTCGAAGACTTGGACCTGGTCCATCACCAGAAAACCATTTGCCGTTGTGATCAAAGGAACCCAGTCTGAGGATATCACCATTCGGAAGCACCCACTCCACACCTAGAACGTTTCTGCCGCTAAAGCCCGTGTAAGGAGACGTGAAGCCTGGACCCACAAAGGATGTGTGGCTCGCTAGGGGAGATGTCTGTGGGCCTGCACCTTGCGCGTGATGCATTAATCTGTATTTGAAGAGTTCAGCTTGGAGTTCCGCGTTTGTTACATATGGCTCGATCACAGCATACATGTTTTTGAATCGACCTGCAGGATCCGGTTCATTCTTCTCAGATCGATTTGAATGGCACGCGAACTGCTGACCCCAGCCCAGCGACCAAGTCCAGTACTTAGAGCCTTGAATTTCAAGTCGTGCTCATTACACAGGCGCACGATCGCCTGTACTTCCTCTGTAGATGCTGGGAGTAGGACAGCTAGAGGTCTTTGTCCAAATCTTTCTGGTTTCTGACTAGATTTGACCTTGCGGAGTTCTTCGCCCCACTGGAAGGCATAGGTATCCAATATGCCTGGGTCTCTTGTTATGTTTTCTTCTCCAACTATCTTTCTTAGGCTATCATAGGTTTCGTCTTTAAGCATCTACTCTTCGCCTCCGATGCTTCTCACCACGAGTTCGGTCAGGTCGTAGTATTTCATGGAGGAGTTTCTGGAGCTCAGGCCATCGCGAAAGTTGGTTCCGCAGAAGGGGCAGGTCGAGACAAGAGCCTCTGCTCCTGTTGACTCTGCCTCTTCAAGTCGCCTATTTGCTGCCCATAGAGCGAAGTCTGGGTATGCGGCTTTGACACCTGCACCAGCGCCGCAGCAATAAGCGTACTCGCGGATTCTTTCCATTTCGAGGAGTTTGATTCCTGGTATCTGTTTGAGAACGTTCCTAGGAGCGTCATAGACCCCGCCTGCTCCTCGGCGTTCGGGCTTGGGTGGATTGAAAATGTATACGAGTGTGAGGATTTCGACCTTCTGACCTTTCCATGGAAGGTAGGGTTCAGCCATTCTGCCGAGATGGCATGGGTCATGATAAGTGACCTTAAGGGGGACGCTCTTGGTGAGTTTCAGTCTTTGCTCCTTCAGGAGATTCTCGATTAATTGCGAGATATGTATGACCTCGAAGTCGTGTTTCACGAAGCGAGGGTATTCTACTTTGAGCATGTTGTAGCAACCTGCGCAGCTTGTGACGATCCTTCTTATTCCTGCATCCCTAAACTTCGCCACGTTATCCTCCATTATCTTGATCGCCTTTCTTCTGTCGCCGACTCTGTAAACAGGGCTGCCACAGCAGAATTCATCTGAATTCATAAGCCTGAAGCCCTCGTCGGCGGCATTGAGGATCTTTGCTGTGGCGACTGCAATCTCCTTGCGTCTATATGCAGCCGTGCATCCGACAAAGAATAGGGTAGATGATGATCGATCTACCACGATGTCATTGGGTAGCCAGCCAGGTCTCTTCTCAGTAGGCTCACCATACGGATTGTGGTAACGGTCAACAAGATTGATGTACTCTTGGTGCTTTGGCATAGGTCCTGCGCCTGCCTCGACAGCAGCGACCCTGAACTCGTGAATCGCATCATTTGGTTCGAGATCGTAGACCCACTTGCATGAAACGTCGCATGCGCCGCAGTTTGTACATCTGTATAGGGCATCGAGCGCCTCAGAAGTGAGCTGCACCCGCCCCTTCTGATAGGCATTAGCCATTATCATTCGACCTCCACCAGAATATGCGTGGAAGTTGTACCTCTCAATTGAGGGGCAGATGTGGGAAAACCGTTTACTTTTGATTTGCGGTTGAGGCAGGAATTTGCAGTTCGAGCATCTTACGCAATTGTCCATCATTTCTTCGTATTCTTTGAGTGGCATTATTGTGCCTCCTTGAAGCAGAGTCTGCCAGGGTTCATGATCCCATTTGGATCAAAGATCTTCTTTACCCGACGCATTGCGGATACTGTAACGGCAGAGCATCGTTCAAAGACTGACTTGGCGAAATGACCGTAAGGACGACTAAAGAATGCTCCCGATTTCAGCAATGCGCCACTTCCTTCTAGATACAGTCTTTTGGCTCGCTCAACGTCCGCCTTGTTGGCTGGATCGTAGAAGATGTCGCACTCGAAATGAGTATTAGTCCCTTGGTTGGTCGGCTGGATGTAGACGCCGACCTGTTCGACCGGATAGTTCGCTTTCTTGGACGCATCTGTAAAGGCTGACCATAGCGCGGGAGTGGCATCCAGAGTTGTCAGAGCGAATACCTCTTGGCATCCTCCCGAGAATCGTAGTTTCCAGTAGGGCTCTTCACTTGGAACACCAATAAGTCCTGAGACTTCCTTCGTGCTGACCTTGCCAGCGCTTTCGTGGAGCTTAACGCCGTGCTCAGATGCGATGTCGGTGGAATCACCTATTCGGTATGCCAACTCTTCATTCGCCATGTCACCGTGACCGGAGAAACTCAAGATCAAATTCCACTGAGGGAGTGACTTCTGAAGGGACTCAATCTCCTTGCGAGTTTTTAGGAGCGCACATGAAAGTTCCATTGCGTTCAGTATGAAGAGGTCATCCGGGAGCTTTCGCCTAAGCAGACCATATACGAAATCCAAGAAGCTATCAAGCTGCTTGGACTGAGCCAATAATAACTTCTGTGCGTTGGGCGCTACCTCACACTTCACCGATGCCCAAGTTACGATTCCAATTGAGCCCTGTGAACCTTGGATAAGCCTGAACGGATCAAACTGGGAAGGTCCCAATGGATTCTTTTGAGCCTGTCCAGATGCCCACTGCTCTTCAAGTGTACCCGGTCCTGCTGCGGAGCCTGTTCTGAAGATGTCGCCTCCCCCGAAGACGACTTCAGTGCATAATAGTGGATCTGACGAGTCCCAGTGATATCTGGGGATTGTTATGGGCTCTCTGTCCAAGCATCCAGCAACAACGGATTTCGAAGACCTTGGCAACAAGGGCAGAAGAGGTCTCAGGTTATGCTTTGCCAGTTCTTTTACGAAATCGGCGTATGTCACGCCCGCTTCAACCATGGCCACTTTATTCGCTCGATCGACACGCAGGATCTTGTTCATCCT
>JAHPYV010000054.1 GCA_019058495.1 Promethearchaeati archaeon | reverse complement strand
GAAGCCTCAAGAGAGTACTTCGACCATTACCCTCTGTGACCCGCCCCTCGACAAACCCAATACAAGTATTGCGGAGGTCTTGAGTATGGTCTGAGAAGCTCTTCGACGAATAATTCTTAATATAGGCATTCATTTGCTTTGTAACAGATTTTGGTGACTCTTTGATCAGTTTTACCTCTCGTTCCCAAAGCCCAAGTTCCTCAGCAGAGGTCTTCTCACTATCTGATGCATGGGCTACATTGACCCCCCCATAGATCCCATACTTTCCTCTCAGAGTGCTTGGTTCAGCTTTGTGTGCAAAAGTTGACCCAAGAATCGCCCTGATCTCTTGAATCACACCCTCATCCTGGACCCGCATTGCAATAACGGGACCTGAGGTTATGAATCTTATTAGCCAATCATAAAATGGTTTACCCTCATGTACCGCGTAATGCTTCTTTGCAAGGTCGGTCGACACGAGCATCTCTTTGAAGGCAGTAACTGTGAATCCTTTGGACAGAAGCATTTTTGACGACTCAACACTAACAAACCTTCTAACAACAGCATCAGGTTTTAATACTAGTAAAGTCTCTTCAATCACCTTCATCACCTACCTAGGTCTATGAAGTTAGAACGCAGTAGCAATTAAAACCATTCGGTTACGCAGCAGCATGTTTTGCCATACTGTTTGTTCAAGCACCCACTTAGCTTCAAGAGGAGTTGATAGAAAAATGCCCATTAGGCAGCCAATAGTTGCTGTCTTAGGACATGTAAACGCAGGTAAGACAACACTCCTTGACAAGATTAGAGGAACAGCAATAAGCCTGCGCGAAGCTGGTGGACTAACACAACATATAGGCGCCTCGCTCCTCCCCCGCTCAACCATTGAGAAGATCTGTGGGGATCTTCTTGAAAAATTCAAGATAAAACTCACGATTCCAGGGCTCCTAATAATCGACACACCAGGTCACGAGATCTTCATGAACTTGAGGCGCAGGGGTGGCGCTGTGGCTGATATAGCAATTCTAGTAACAGATTTCCTCAAAGGTCTGGAAGCTCAAACCTATGAATCTCTCAGCATACTTAGGGCGAGAAAGACGCCGTTCTTGGTAGCCTATAACAAAGTGGACAGGGTAGTGGGATGGAGACCGATCGAGAATTCACCTTTCTCGGATTCGATCAATAAACAAGAGGACTTCGTTAAGAAGTATGTTGACGAACGGATCTATGAATTAGTGGGCGAGCTGACAAAAGAGGGATTCAGTGCCGATCGCTTTGACAGGGTCACAGATTTCACAAAGAATGTGGTGATTGTTCCGACAAGCGCCAGAACAGGGGAAGGGATACCTGAGCTGCTGGCAATACTCGCTGGTCTGACACAGAGCTACATGATGGGCAGGCTACAGATCGAAGAGGGTTCTGCAAAGGGAACTATTCTCGAGGTGCGAGACGAACCTGGATTGGGAACAACAATAGATGTGGTAATCTACAACGGTATTCTAAGAAAAGGAGATACGATTGTTGTTGGCGGAAAGAGCAAAGCTATTGTAACTAGGGTGCGGGGATTGGTGCAACCTAAACCGTTCGTTGAAACTGGTGAATCAAGGGATAAATTCATTCACGTGGATGAAGTCTCTGCTGCCTCAGGAGTAAAGATAATCGCTCCCGAACTCGAGAACGCAATGGCTGGAAGCCCCTTAGTTGTTCCTGACTCAGACAGCGACACTGATCGGGCAATCGCAGATGTGATGTCGGAAATAAACAGAATAAAGATCAACACCAATAATAAGGGAGTCATCCTGAAAGCAGACACATTAGGGGCACTTGAAGCTATTGTCAAGTACTTGGAAGATCGGAAGATCCCCATAAGAATGGCTGATGTCAGCGATGTATCCAAGAGAGATGTAATGGAAGCTGCGGCAGTAAAGGAGGATGCACCCCTCTCAGCAGTGATATTGTGTTTCAGTGTGAGAGTATTACCTGAAGCGAAAGAAGAAGCTGAAAGACTAGAGATCCCTATCTTCAAGAATGATGTTGTATATAGATTGGCCGAGGAATATGAGGAGTGGGCAAAACAGAAGACAGAGCAGGAAAAGAAGAGAACAGTAGATTCTCTTGTACTACCTGCTAAGATACGATTGTTGCCTGGGTACGTGTTTAGAAGAAGCCATCCTGTCATAGTGGGAGTCGAAGTACTTGCAGGCAAGGCAAAGTCAAAAACAATGTTGATCAATCAGAACGGCGACGAGATCGGTGAGATCGCTCAGATGCAAGATGAGGGAAAAACAGTGTCACAAGCCTCGAAGGGTGCTCAAGTGGCGATCTCGATAAGAGGAAATATCCTCGTAGGCAGGCAAATCAATGAAGGGGATATCTTATATGCAAACATACCTGAACAAGATATCAAGATTATGAGAACGAAACTTGAAGCTGAGCTATCGCCCGAAGATCTTCAAGTTCTCTCTGAGTTCATCGAGATAAGGAGAAGAAAGAACCCAGTTTTTGCACTTTAGCAAGAAATAGATATAAAAATCATTTCATCATTAACCTACTGAGACACTACAAAACGCCAGTGAAGATAATCATACAGAATGCACAAATCCAGACCTGATTGAGGAAACTCCTTCGCGGAGTCAGCTACAAGAGGTGCTAGACCAAAATGCCAGCAGTAAAACTGATAGTATCTGATCCTGTGGCAAAGAAAGCTTATCAACTCGAAATAACCGAAGAAAAGGCAAGAAGCCTTCTCGGACACAGAATCGGAGAAACTGTCAACGGAGACCCATTGGGACTGAAAGGATATGAAATGCTTATAACAGGTGGAAGTGATAAGGACGGCTTCCCGATGCGGGAGGATGTCCACGGAGAAGGAAGAAAAGCAATCCTTCTCGCAGGCGGCACTGGCTACCGACCCAAAGAAAGCGGTGTAAGAAAGAGAAAAATGATCAGAGGGAACACTGTTACACTCGAGATAGTCCAAGTAAATGCCAAGGTCACAAAAGGTGGAGAGAAGTCTCTCGAGGAGGTAGTCGGAAGTGTCGCAGTGGCAAAGAAAGAAGCCGAAAAGTAGGCCAAGCCAGATCCCTTGGCAAAACGTGCACTTCGCTGAGGTGACCAAAAATTACAGCTAATGACGACGCAGAGGCAAGCAGCGCTTCAGGACGACAAGCGGAGCTCAACATAGGCACATGTGGTCACGTCGATCACGGGAAGACAACGCTCGTTAAGACTCTTTCAGGAGAGTGGACTATTAGACACTCTGAGGAGATCAGAAGAGGCGTCACTATCAAGTTAGGCTATGCTGATGCAACCATTATGAAGTGCTCTAAGTGTTCAGCGCCTGAGTGTTATACCACTGATGCAGTTGCAGGAGGAAAATGCCCCCATTGCGGTGGAGACTTGGAAGTTGTTCGAAAAGTTTCTTTTGTCGATTCGCCTGGTCACGAGATATTGATGGCGACGATGCTGTCGGGAGCTGCCATCATAGACGGGGCAATTCTTGTAATTGCAGCAAACGAACCGAGCCCTCAACCTCAAACTAGAGAACATCTTGTAGCATTGGAGATAATTGGCGTAAAAAGCATAGTAGTCATACAGAACAAGATCGAACTCGTATCACGAGAGAAAGCACTGGAGAACTACAGGCAAATAAAACAATTCATCAAAGGAACTACGGCTGAACATGCACCGATTATACCTGTCTCAGCCATACATGGCGCCAATATCGACTACTTAGTCAAGGCCATCGAGGACAGAATCCCCACGCCCCAGAGAGATCCTGCCAAGCAACTTCTAATCTATGCGGCACGATCTTTCGACGTAAATAAGCCAGGCGCTGAACCCGAAGAACTCGTGGGAGGAGTCATAGGAGGATCAATCCTGCAAGGAGTACTCAAAATCGACGAAGAGATCGAGATACGCCCTGGCGTAAAAATGAGTGAAGGCGGTAAAGAGAAATATGTTCCCATATTCACCAAAGTGACTAGTTTATCAGCTGGAAAGCAAATCAGATTGACTGAGGCAAAACCAGGGGGTTTGATAGGGGTAGGAACACTTCTAGACCCATCACTAACCAAAGCTGATGGACTAGTTGGAAGCGTTGTAGGTAGACCGGGCACACTCCCACCAGTATGGGACCAAGTTACGATTCACTTCAAGTTACTGGAGAGAGCAGTTGGAACAGTCGGGCAGGAAATTGTCACTCCAATGCGTACAAACGAATTGTTAATGCTTAATGTAGGGACAGCAACGACTGCTGGTTTGGTGACCAGCGCAAGAAGTGACGTTGCTGACATCAAGCTGAACCGACCAGTCTGCGCTAGCAAGGGTTCTAGGGTAGCAATAAGTAGAAGAATCTCGGGAAGATGGAGACTAATCGGATGGGGAAAGATTGACTGAAGCTGTCAACCATATCCGCGGAGCTACGAATCTATGTCACTGAAAAAGAAAGCACGTGAATCGCCGATCGTAATACTTGATTCAAGCATAATGATAAGCGCACTTGAGTGTAAAGTAGATCTAGTGCCTGAAATTGAAAGGGTACTATCAGCAGAATTCGTACCAACAGTCCTTTCTGGAACGCTATCGGAGATCGAGGATGTTCTAAGACGCTCTAGGGGCGGGAAAAGGAAAAAACAGTTGGAGTTAGCTCTTGAGTTCGCCAAGAGATTTAATAGGTTAGACTACAATCCTCTGGGTGCCGAAGAGATGGACGACGTGATTGTGAAAGCTGCAAAAGACTTTAACGCTATTGTAGCCACCAACGATGGCGAACTACGAAAGCGACTGGTCAGAGCAGGCGCGCCAGTGTTATTCCTAAGAGAAAAGTCGCATATAGAGGCGGAAGGTTACTTAGATGATTCAGCAACTTCTTTGCGGAATTCATCCAGCAATTGTCAATACCTGATAGACTAAAGGGAATCTGTTATTTCCTGATGGGAGATACCAAGTATGTACAAGCTAGTAACAGTCAAGGATGTTATCAGGATACCACCTGATCGTTTTGGAGAAGACATAGAGAAGGTAGCAATGGATATGTTGAACAAGGACTATGGGGGAATATCCGACCTTGACATAGGGTTCGTGATTAGCATTGTCGGAGTTGATCAGGTGGGCATCGGTAAGTTAATCCCAGGAGACGGAGGAGCTTATCATGAGGTCATTTTCAAGGTACTGACCTTCAAGCCCCAACCGCAAGAAATAGTTGAAGGCGAAGTTGTCGAGATAGTTGAATTTGGCGCTTTCATAAGATTAGGTCCTACAGATGGGCTCTGCCACGTTAGTCAGGTTACGGACGATTTCATATCATACAATATGAAGAAGTCGCAGTTGCTTGCCAAAGAATCAAAGAGGATTTTGAGCGAGGGGGATAAGGTCAGAGCAAGGATAATTGCGATCTCACTCGGCGAAGGAAGTAGGCGAGGAAAGATTGGGCTTACAATGAGGCAGCCATTTCTAGGAAGACTTGATTGGTTCACGAAAGAAGAAAAGGAAGAGAAAGAAGGCAAGGAACCAAAGGAACAGAAAGAGCCGAAAGAACTTCAGGAACAGAAGGGAGAAAAAAGAAGGAAATCCAAGGAGGCTGCTAAGGAAGCCTCTGAGGAAACCACTGAAGAAGCAAAGTAGTCTAATCGACCGTGCGATACACCAAGGTATTTAAGGGTTTCAGCATTTTAGTTTGCAGACAAAAAGCCTAGAGGAGACTGTCAATTACCAATGAAAGGAAAAGCTTGCAGAAACTGTCACTTCATTCAAAAAGGAACTAACGTACGCTCATGTGAAAGATGCAAATCCACTGACTTTTCGACAGAATATCAAGGCCTCGTCATAATATTAGATCCAAAGGGATCCATTGTAGCTAGAAAGCTAGGTGTAACAAGGGACGGATGGTATGCGATCAAACCCCGATAAGAACTTCAAGACCGTTAAACTGCCTGTGGCGCTAAGAGATGAACTAACCAAACCACGTGGAACTCTTATAAAAGGAAAGGAGGACGAGGTCTCAAGAAAAGTCTCTGACATAATCAGAAAATCGAAACCGTCCAAAGTCATAACGGTTGGAGACGTTGTCACTAGAAGCATGATCTCAGCTGGAGTAAAACCAGATCTGTCCATCATAGACGGAAAAACCCTGAGAGGACCAGAAGAGAAGATCAAGTACTCGACTGACATCACATATAAGCTGATTAATCCAGCAGGACTAATAGTTGCGAACGCATGGAAAATCATTGGGAAAGCATTAAAAGAGAAGAAGAAAATCAAGATAGTAGTACAAGGAGAAGAAGATCTTCTTGGTATACCTGTAGTTCTGCTAGCCCCCAAGGGAAGTCTAATGCTATACGGACAACCTAATGAGGGCATAGTTATTGTAACCGTGAACGATGAGATAAGGAAATTCACTAAAAACACACTAAGCCAAATGGAGGAAGAGGCAGAATGAGCCTCAAGATCGAAGTATTATCTGATCAGGAAGACAAACTCCTTGAAAGGAGACAAATCAGCTTCAAAGTCATACACCAAAAAGCTGCAACCCCAAAGCGCATCGAAATCAGAAAACAGCTAGCAGACACACTCAAAGTTGATCCTGAAGCAATTCACCTAAGACCTCTAAAACAAAAGTCCGGAAGAAACGAAGCAGACGGAATTGCCTTGATATATAAGACGCCTGAGAGAGCAAGTTTGATTGAACGAGAATACCTCGCTGACAGGCTGAAGCCGAAAGAAAAGAAAGAGGAAGCAAAAGAAGCAAAGAAAGAAGAGAAACCAAAAGCTCCAGCTCCGCCAAAGAAGGAGGAAAAGAAAGAAGAGAAGAAGGAAAAGAAAGAGGAGAAGAAACATGTCAAGTGAAGAAGGAAAGAAGAAAGGTACTCAACCACCCAGTGGTGCACCAGAGGAAGCCAAGAAGAAAAGTCCCCCACCATCTGGCGCCGGACCTGAAGAAGTCAAAAAGAAGAAAAAAACCAGAGGGCTATCTTCTTACTACAAGATAACAGACGACACCCTGCAGAGAAAACTGAAAGCTTGCCCAAGATGCGGTCCAGGGTTCTTCCTAGCTGAACACTATGATCGGTTTGCATGCGGAAAGTGCGGCTACGCCGAATATAAGTCTAGTAGGAAGTCCTGATTTGTGATCTGGGCGGTTTCTTTGCTGGAATCCGCTCTATCTCGTTTTATGTGGGTTATCGGTTCGCGTAATCCGTGTGTTTTTCGCAGTCGTATATGAAGTCTGCTTGTAGCGGTTTACAGGCGTGATTTGGGCATGTAATCCGCGTTTTGTAATCCGTTTTGTTAGCCCTGCTTTTGCACTGTCGGTAGTTCTTATAGTTCCGCGGTTAACTTGTTTCTGATTTGTTATGATACTGAGGAGTTTTGGCTCGGCTCCTTTCCGCCTTCGCCCTAAAAGAACAAGTGGCGTATGTTCGGATGACATTCCACGTGCGCCTACTTTGTTCTTTTCCCCTCGCTTTTGGCTCGGGTCGGGCTCAGGCTGGGCGCCTCGCATTGTACGGTCAAATCACCTCTCTCTCACGGTCGAGGTGATTTGATTTGACTAGTTATAATGATTGTTCTGATATTTCGGAATCAATTGAGCGTTCCCGCTACATGCATGTGATGAATATTGATGCTCTCTTGGATGACGAGAGGGCTTACCTTTTGGGCTTGTATCTGACTGATGGGTACGTTGGGAGGCAATCGAAGTCCACTGAGCGGTTCGAATTGGGCTTGGCTGGCGATGAAGTTGAGATTGCTTGCAGGGTTGCTGGGGTGCTTAGGCGATGCGGGTTGAATCCTCATGTCTACCTTTTGAGGAGCGGCAGGTTCATAGTTGTACACGCTTCTGGAGCGAACTTGTCTTCGTTTTTCCCTAGCAAGGCTGAGGTCGAGTCTTCTCGTGGCACGTCTGTATTCGGCTGGGTGTCAAGTCATGGGTTAGAGGTTCCCTTTATTGCTGGTCTCGTGGATGGGGACGGGTCAGCCACTGTAAAGGTGAGGTTTCCTCACGGTTCCTTTTTCGGTAAGCTTCAGGTTCAGGTTGCGTTCGCTCAGTACACGTTTCAGTTCCTTGTGGAGTTCGTTTACAAGTACGTCAATAGCTTGGTTACGGGTGGTGCTTCTCTGCTTGCGGATAGGGAGGCGCTGAGCGGGCGGGGGAAGAGGGTTTGCATTCTTAGTCGAGGGAGGGATGCTCTTCTGGCTCAGGGTGTCGCCCATTGGTCGTTCAAGTTTGCGAGGCTGGTTGCGCGGCTTCAGGAGATCGAGAAAGAGAGGGCTGCCTCCGATCTTCGCTCTAAGTTTGTCACCATGAGCGAGGCTGCGCGTAGACTGGAGCTGTCCGTCAGCACGATTTTCAGGTGGTGTGAGTCGGGCAAGTTGAAAAGTATGAGTCTACGCAACCTAGGCTCCAAGCATCGGTCGGCTTTCCGCCTTGTTCCAGTGGAGGAGGTTGAGCGCCTCAAAAAGGGGTTGGACGGCTGACCCGCCCAAGGAAGCGCAGCCAGTACGCCTCAGACTTCCTTGTTCGTTCTCCTCAGTGATGTGTTTCCCTAGCAGGCTTTTCTTGTGGGAACCGATCGTGAATTGGGTTGTGCAAAGCCATGTTTTGTTGACCGGTCTTTCTTGGCGAAGTCGAAACGATGCTTAACGTACAATCGAGGGAAAGAGCTTCATGCGACTTCCAACCGATCCGTATTGATTATGGGAGCCTCTAATCTCAGCACCAAACAGAAGAGAACTAAGAACGGGAGCGAGGGTTCAACCTGGACGTTTGGTTTCCTCTCAAGTTTACTATTGCATTCTATTCTGCACTGCTTATCCCATTTTCTCCTCTCATATCCATCGTGATCGCAATCCCTCTTCAGCTTAGTGAGCGTATTCTTAGACTCTTGGTGCTTGCCGCAATGTTTTTTGAGCTATTTGTTCTGGCCTACCTGGAGATAAACACTCTACTCAAGTACTGTGCTCCATGGTTGATAAGCTTGAGCGAAGCGTAAGATCATTCTGAAATAATCACCAATGGAATCCAGTAAACCTATTTGTACGCGCTAGCGTTGTTTTGACGGAAGTGCTTTATGGGTGCAGTCTGCTACCCCAAGCCTGGGTTCAGCGGCGTTCGGTGTGAAGTTGTAGTCGATCGACAGCATGGGAAAGATAATTAATAGACGATGTTGAAGTGTAGCTCAATAGAGAAAGATGCGAGTTTCGGAACTGCAACCTGGCTGTGTTGTGGACGGACTGTTATGTCGGAACCATCTAAGCCTTTGATTTGTCTTGGGATAGAAGGTACTGCACATACTGTAGGAGTTGGGATTGTAGACAGTGATGGCAGGGTCCTAGCTAATATGCGAAGCGAGTATATCCCAGGAAAGGGAGGGATACACCCCCGAGAGGCAGCTGAGCATCATGCAACGGTTGCACCCAGACTTGTTGGGGATGCTCTCAAAACCGCGAAGTTGGCAGCAAGTGACGTACACGTTGTTTCTTTTTCCATGGGTCCAGGATTAGGCCCTTGCCTGCGCGTAGTGGCAACAGCTGCCAGGGCGCTCTCGTCTTTGCTGGGAAAGCCACTTGTTGGAGTAAACCATTGTTTGGCCCATATTGAGATAGGTAGACGTGTTATGAATGTTGCAGACCCACTGACTTTGTACGTCAGTGGTGGGAACACTATTGTGGCAGCCTTTGATTGCGGGCGTTACAGGGTTTTTGGAGAGACGCTTGACATTGCTGTCGGTAACATGCTGGATGCCTTTGGAAGGGATGCTGGTATACCTCATCCAGGTGGACCGAAAATAGAGAAACTGGCGTCGATGGGTAAAAAGTTCATCAGTCTGCCATACACAGTGAAGGGGATGGATCTCTCATTCTCTGGTTTACTAACAGCAACCTCAGCGATACTGAAAAGTGGAAAGTACTCCATTGAGGACGTTTGCTACAGCCTGCAGGAAGTCGCTTTCTCAATGCTAGCAGAGGTCACAGAGAGAGCCCTAGCCCACACCGAGAAGGTAGAGGTATTGCTTACAGGAGGCGTTGCAGCCAATAAAAGACTTCAGCAGATGATTTCAATAATATCGAATGAGCACGGCGCGAGTTTCTATGTCGTTCCGATGGAATACGCTGGCGATAATGGAGCTATGATAGCGTGGACTGGACTGATGCAGTTTAGAGCCGGCAGGACAATCAGAGTGGAAGAATCCAATGTCAGACCGAAGTGGCGACTTGATGAGGTTGATGTTTCATGGAGGGACTGCAGCGGAGGTTCACAATAGATATGCTGTTCAAGAAAGGAGCAGAGGCTTATCTGTACAAAGAGGAGTGGTACGGTCTACAGGTCGTAAGGAAGCATAGGCTTCCAAAGGCTTACAGAGTTCCGAAACTTGACTCTGAAATCAAACACGCCAGAACCATCAGGGAAGTAAGGCTAATGTATGAAGCAACTAGAACCGGGGTCCCCGCCCCTAGTGTATACTTCATCGACTTGGATGACTCCGCAATAATAATGGAGTTCATTGATGGCAGCAAGCTAAAAGATATTGTACGCTCGTTGGATCATGACAAAAGAGTAAAGATTTTCTACAGGATTGGTCAGCAGATCGCGTTACTGCATCAGAACAATATCGTACACGGAGATTTGACTACCTCAAATATGATATTGACGCCTTTCGGGAAAGTGTTTTTTATTGACTTCGGACTAGGCGAATTCTCCTCATCAATTGAGGACAAAGGAGTTGATATGCACCTGATGCGCCGAGCCTTAGAAAGCGCTCATTATGAGCATTCAGCTGAATGCTTCAAAGCTGTTATTGATGGATACAAAGCTATACTCGGAGACAAACAGAGTAGCGACGTCTTGAATAGAGTCAAGGAGATCGAACTCAGAGGTAGATATCTCAAACGAAAAACGAGTAATGATAGAGAGAGCTAGAGAAGTGACTTGGCATGGTAACAAGCCAGATCGAAATCAATTTCGCATCGAATAACGTAGACAAGATAGCCGAAGCCACAAATATACTAAGACAGTTTAGCATCAAAGTCAACCCAGTGGACTTCAAAGTCAGAGAGATCCAAGCTAGCAACATAGAAGAAATCGCGGCTGACTCGGCCAAAGCCACAGCTGAATTCGCCGGCAAGAGTGTAGTGGTTGAAGACGCTGGACTATTCATATCCAGTCTTATGGGTTTTCCTGGCCCTTACTCTTCATTTGTCTATCAGACTATTGGATGCGGCGGAATTCTCAAGTTAATGAGAGGAATTCATAAAAGGACTGCTGTTTTTAGATCTGCCGTATCCTACTGTGAGCCACATCACGAACCAAGGGTTTTTACGGGCGAATTAGAAGGTAAGATCTCCTTGACTGAAAGGCATGGAAGGAAATTCGGTTATGACCCAATTTTCATTCCAGACGTAACGCCTAGTAAGACATTCTCAGAGATGGGTCTACTGGAGAAGGATCAAGTTTCTCACCGGTTCAAAGCGTTTAAGAAGCTCGCCTTCTGGTTCTTGACAGGAAAGGAAGAGCCATAGCTATTTGTCGTAGTCGTCTAACCCACAAACATCTTACCAGCTCACTGAAAAGATTTATAAAAACATGCGCTTAATCCTTTTCACCAAGCGATTTATGAGCCATGTAATAGTATTACGCATTCATCACAGGCTTCAATGATCTGGTGATTATCGTTGGCTAGAATGCACAGCAAGGCACATGGGAAGTCAGAGTCGAAGAGACCCATAAGAACTAAGGCTCCTGAATGGGTCAAGTCCAGTCCGGAGTGGGTTGCAGACAAAGTTGTTGAACTTGCTAGGAAAGGCGTTTCTCAGTCCATGATAGGAATGACTCTCAGAGATCAGTATGGTATTCCCCTTGTTAGGCAGGTTGCAGGTAAGAGGGTAAGTGAGATTCTAAGGGAGCACCAAGTCGCGCCACCCCTTCCCCAAGACCTGCTGGATCTTGTGAGAAAAGCGATAGATCTCAGGAGACATCTCGAGAACAACAAGAAGGATCTTCATGGTAAACAAGGTCTAACAAGAATTGAAAGCAAGATCCATCGTTTAGCTTCGTACTATGTTAGGGAAGGAGTGCTGCCCAAAGATTGGAAGTACGTTCCTGAGAAGATGGTTTTGCTTGTCCGGTAGGAGAAAGCTCCTGTTCTATTCGTAGCTATCCAGCTTGATTGAGCTGGATTATCCTCCTTTATGCTGTTTCCTATTCTTGCGAGCCAACGTTTGTGTCAGAGCTTTAAAAACAAGACCAACGACTAATATGTGTAGGCAAGACCGTGCTAATTGTGAACTCATGCTGTGTTTGCATGAACATGAATGATACGATGACGAAGTTGAACGGTGAACCAAATGGTCCAAGAGCAGGGCTACAAGGAGTTTGTGGATAAAACAAGTGAATCCGCTTCACGGCTTTTGAATGAAGTTCGCGGAAACGCCAAGATACATGTAGTATCACATCTCGACGCAGATGGATTGTCAGCTGCTGGGATCATCTGCTCAGCTCTGCGTAGGTCTGGAGCTAGGTTCCACTTGAGAGTTCTTCGGCAACTAAGACGAAAAAGAGTTCAGGAACTAGTGCAAGAGTGGGGAGACGTATTCGTATTCGTAGATCTCGGAAGCGGGCAAATCGCTGACATAAGTGAGTTCATGGCTAATTCGAAAGTATTCATTTTCGACCACCATCCCTCAACAGGATCTGGTTCTCCCTCATTCACACATGTAAACCCCCATCTATACAATATTGATGGCACGAATCAGATCAGCGCTGCCGGCGTAGCCTATTTTGCCGCAAGGGCTATGGATCCTTCTAATATTGATCTATCAGCTCTCGCCATAGTTGGCGCTGTAGGTGACCAACAGGACAAGGGTGAACAACGATCATTGATCGGTTTGAATGCTGAAATCGTCAGAGATGCGAAGAAAGCTTCCGTAGTCGAAGTAAGCAAGGACATTAGGTTATTTGGAAGGGAAACAAGACCGATACACATCACATTGGAGTATACGACGGAACCGTACATTCCTGGTATCACGGGCAACGGAGATGCATGCGCAAAACTCCTCTTGAACCTTGGAATCCCCCTCAAAGAAGGGGAGAATTGGAGGACAATATCGTCACTAACGCAGGACGAGAAAACCAGACTAGTGACAGAGCTAGTAAGAAGAATGATGTCGAAGGGAATAGACCCGAAAGATGCTGAAAGCCTAATCGGAACTGTCTACACTTTAGCCAAAGAGGACAAGGGTACGCCTCTTCGTGACGCGAGAGAGTATTCCTCCTTGCTGAATGCTTGTGGAAGAATGGGATTCCCAGGCATGGGAATAGCTGTGTGCATGGGAGACCGCTATGAAAACCTGAGAGAAACCCAAGACGTGCTTTCGCAGTACCGTCGCAAGCTCGCCGAGTATTTGGAGTTGATTCAGAAGCCCAATTTCGTCAAAGAGACTGAACACCTTCAGTACTTCAATGGTGAGAACACTATAGACGATAGGATGATAGGACCGGTCACATCAATTGCTGTCTCTTCACGTCTGCTGAAATCTGATAGACCTGTTGTGGCGTTAGCAAACTCGGAAGACAATTTGACCAAGGTATCTATACGTGCCACAGATCAACTCGTCAAAAAGGGGATTGACCTCGGGAAAGCAATACAGGAGGCCATTCAACAAATCGAGGGAGAAGCAGAAGGAGGAGGACACGACATAGCAGCAGGGGCTTTCATAGCAAAGGGATCTGAAGAAATGTTCCTACTTCGCCTAGACGACTCCATCGAAAGGCAATTGGATAATAAACAACATTAGCGCTCTGATCGGATACCCCCAAAAGAGTTAAATCCATTTTACATACATCGTCTTTGAAAACTCCAAAAAAACATCGACTATAGAAGTTCGGAAAATACTCGATTAATATGAGGAGTGACGTACCTTGTCTAGTTCTTGGAGATCTAAAGCATGGTTCAATGTTGTTGCTCCATCTTACTTCGGCAACGTCGAGATAGGTTTGACACCATCAAATACGGATGAAAAACTGGTTGGTCGTGTCATAGAAACGTCATTGTATGACCTAACCGGCGACTTTTCCCTAGCTCACGTCAAATTGTATTTCAGAATAAAAGAAATCAAAGGAAACAAGGCTGTAACTGCATTCAAGGGACATGATTTTGCACGTGACTACCTTAGGAGCCTAGTCAGACGAGGAAGTAGCCGCATAGCCGGAATCTTCGACGTAACAACAAGAGACGGATATCTCATAAGAGCTACATCTATCGCATTCTCTGTAGGAC
>JAHPYV010000053.1 GCA_019058495.1 Promethearchaeati archaeon | reverse complement strand
CTCTACTTCAACCAAGTCAGGACACACCAAAGCCTCGGAGGGCGCACCTATGGGACCCCGAGGAACTGACCGATTCCTAAGACTCACATGCACTGGAGGTGACAAGAAATCTTTGAATTCAGGGTCCACATGCTTCTCCATCTACCCGCCCAGGAACCTGTTCTTATCATTGAATTGCAGGACATTAGAAAACGACTCTCCTTTATTCCAGATAGGCGGGTAGCCTGGATTGTTATGATACACTGCATTGACGCTCATCCATCCTGTCTTATGTCCCAATCACCATGAATGATAATTGGTCTGGCAATACGCGTTGCGCATCTTCACAATAATCAGACTGTTACCTTTTGAACCTACATAACCTCTTGGACCACGATACAACCAGCTAGTAATCGGGTGAATGTCAAGATAAAAGGGATCATCATGTAGAGACCTAGGATTACTATGGCTAACGTGGCTGCCCTGCCCACGATGAAACCTATCCTGATGTATCTATCCGGATTCTTGTGCTGAAATCGCTGGAACACCGTACCGATCATGACAAAGATCGTCCCCACTCCAAAGGAAA
This sequence comes from Promethearchaeati archaeon, assembly GCA_019058495.1. Lineage (GTDB taxonomy): Archaea > Asgardarchaeota > Atabeyarchaeia > Atabeyarchaeales > Atabeyarchaeaceae > JAHPYV01. The sequence goes on along the minus strand of JAHPYV010000053.1, from coordinate 13,864 downwards.
ACATTAATGCGAGCAACACCTTGAAAAGAACATTCTCCTCAACAGAAAATATAATGATAGCACTCACATAGATTGAAGCACCACAAGGGGCGGAGACAAGCGCGAACAACAATCCTGCCGCAAACGCCCAAAAGAGGGACCCCTCCCTTATCTTCAGACGGTAGAAAATTCTTCTGGTAGCTTCATGCAGGTGTGCATACCCTTTTCTCGCTGGGCTCAGTGCAATCAAACCAAAAAGAACCATGATCAATCCTAGAACAAAAGCGATAACAACATAGTTTGTGATCAAGAAAAATGAAACATAACCAGACAGGATGGTGAATATTGAAAAGGAAGTCAAGACTCCAAGGGTGACAGAGAAGCCCACTGCAATACCTCTAGAAGAGTTCTCTTCAGAATCCGTCATCATGAGAACCGAAAGTGGGAGGAGAGGAATAACACAAAGGGAAAGGGACGCAACTACTCCCAAGAGATACGAAATGAGAATCATCTCTGCCGAAACCACGTCAGCCTCCTCCTCTATTAAAGACTATAGAGTTGAATTGATTTTGCTGGAGAGATCCTAAGCAGATACAAAACCAATGAAAAAGGCTGCGACTTTCCCCGCTCTGTCAACCAAGAAAGTTGTCGGAATGTTACTTACATTATATGCTTGAGTAACATTTGCAGTGTCCCTCGCCAAGTACCAGTCAATCCCTTCACTCGCCGCGAATTGAATAAGCTTTGAATCCGTATCATAGCCTGGATCTGAGCTTATCGAGACTATTATGAGCGAGTCGTTGCTGAATTGAGACCTTACTTTCTTGAGTTCGCTCACCTGGTCACTACAATGAGAACACCAAGTAGCCATAAACTCAATGACAACGATCTTTCCCTTGAAATCACTCAACCCGAAGGAACTGCCAGTTTGAACATTAGTCAGCGCAAAGTTCGGGGCAGGATAGCCAACTTCCGTAGACCCATTTTCCTGACTGATGAACAAGAACATTATCACGAGTACTGAGATCCCAGTTCCCAACAGAAGGAGAGTTCTGCGTCTCCGTTGTCGAATACTTGCCTTCGACTCTTGGGCATTGGAATTCCTCTGGTCCAATCTAGAACAGAAAGTGTGGCATTGTGGGTCTATCCCAATATAGTGATGAGTGATTAAGTCATAGTTAGTCTTCCCATATAGTAAGTTATCGCTGCGACAGTCACTATCATAACTATAGCAGTTAGCCCCGTTGTTGGTAGGACATATGGCAGTTCCTGCAAGAGAACTGCGACAGAGAGAAAAGCTTCACTTCCAAACAAAATCACGTATAACGCTTGTCTTGCTCCTCGGACTATTGTTTCAGAGTACCCTGGAGGTCTTAACACTAAGACAAAAACTCCCAAATTCAAGCCAGCAAACACCGCGAGCGCCAGAAGCGTTAAAGAAAATGCGACCTGAAACAGCGTAATGAGAATAGCCAGAATCCCGATGACAACTCCGAAGGCTACGAGCTGAGCATTTCTTCTTTTTGGCATCCAATCCTCTGGAGGCTTTTCAGGGGGGCGCTTTTTTCTGAGGCGAACTAATACTCCGCCTGCAAGAACGCCGGCAAAGAAAGATCCGAAAATGGTCAGATCTGAAGGAATTGTGTTCAGTAGTAGAAACTGCAATGAAGTAATCAACACTGTGACGAGGATACCTACAAGAATAGCTTCAACGTAGTCAGCTTTTGTATAGCGCGCGTTACTCACTTCACGTTACCTCCTATGAGAACACCGTGAAACACATTCCCACGCAGAATCCAAAAACAAACACTACTCATGGTTTTGCCCCAACTTAGGTTTTAGCTCAGAAAAAGAATAGGAGGAACGACCCCTCCCATTTCTATGGAGTTCCTAGATGTACGTAGTGACCTGTGACTGATAGGATGAAGTCTTGCACCATGTTCGTTGGCGGTTTCTCGTATTCGAAGTACAGCGTCAGGTACTGACCCGGCGAAATGACCGCATAGTTCCCATCGCGACGAACCAAGCTGAGGGCGACGTTAACACCGTGCTGGTCAAAAGCGGAGACTAGATCTAGGCACTGGACAATCACGTTCGATGGTGCTGAGTCGTCCACGGATACCCAATCAATCTTATCAAAGCCAGTGAAGTAGAGTTTAACAATGATATCTGAGTTGCCTCTCGGCACATAGCGAGAGATGTCCAATGCTGACGTATACCAGTTTGCCCTTGGCTCAATCACGCCAACGTCATGCCACTGGTAGTCTTGACCAAGCACCGAAACGTGCGTAGAATACTTGCGAATCATGTCTTCACTTATCAGCAACTTGGCGTATTCGGGGTGCTTAAGTGCACTGAACGACAAGTACAGCGATCGACCTGGCACTCCTTGATAGAACACGGTATCGTCAGGCGATTTGATCCAATCGGCGACATTAACTCCAGGCTCATCAGCAGCCAGTTTGCTGGACGCGGGGTTGGAATATGTAAATATCTGCCCGTACGGCGAAGTAGCAACGCTCACACCGGCTTCATGGTACACTGCCGTAAGACTTACCTGGTTGAAGTAGTCTTGTTCATACTCATTTTCCTGCAACTGGAGAGCGTAGCTTGTCCCATATTGCTGCAAAGGAAGTCGAAGCTGATAGAAGTCCTTTACATCAGCATTGACATTTGGTAGATTTTCTGACGATGGTAGAATGTTGTTGTCGGCCACGAAGTTAGTACCGTTCCAAGGTGCAACAACTGGGCAACCGCCTCCGGGCGGCTGGCTTGGGTTTTGGGTTATGGTCACCGTCTTCGTAGGCGAGTCAGCCCAGTTTCCATTGTTGTCGACTACGTGTACGTAGGCAGAATAAGTCCCTGGACTAGCATAATAATGACCAGTTGTCGCCGACGCGCCAGAAGAGTAACCCGACATTATATCTGACTGACCGTCACCCCACTTGAATTGGTACGATAGCGAGGTCGCTGGACCAGAGGTGGGAGCAATGGTTGCACTAGCCGTGAACGGATAAATCCAAGAGTTTGTGTATCCACCGGACGCGGCTGTGAACTGAGTGATGACAGGGTCACTGCACCAATTGGTTTGAGACCGAATTATATCGCGCCATGCATCTGTGAAACAATCTGAACATGCTATGATATCAATACCCACCATACCTGGCACCCAATCAATGGGAATCGACAACGCACATAAGGCGCAAGAAAGAAATCTGAGTGCATATGTCGCTGCGATGACTGCAACCCCTAGCCAATATGGATCGTTGCAACCAAAGAAATCATCGGGCGCAGTTAATGATTTACAGTAGAATTTCCCATCTTTCACCGAAAACTCTGTCAAGAGTTCCACGTATCCTACCTTGATTTCCGATACTGCCAAGTTGGAGAATGAACCTCCGTTGTTAAGTGCGAATATCACGGATCCACCCTCGAATACCAGATCACTCGCTAGTGAACCATTGAACTGAAGTTTTGCAGTGAGGAAAAGCGTCGTGTTCAACTGACCACCTTCATCTATAGTCATCCTGTAGCCTTTCGCATCATCAAGTAGTATCACATAGTTGTCGCCGCGTAGCCTATGTAGAAGTGCTTTGAAGTCGCTTGATTTCATGGCTTTGGCCTTGAGATCCTGGATTTGCTGGTCTGTGAGCAGCGTACCATTGATCTTAGGAGAAGCTGTGCTCACGCCAGCTGAACTATGCTTAGCACTGCAAGCTTTGCATCCTCCGTTTAGGGGCAACTCTGGCTTCCGCTGTTGGCAGTTGTTGCTGTCCCAGTTGTATTTGATACAGTACCATTAGGGCTTGATACAGCATTATTAGCTATTGCTGCAGCTGTGGCTGGGTATTGAACAAACGCAAAGAAGAACATCATAGTCACGATCACTATTGAAAAACACCTGTACTCTCTTCTCAAATTAATGAACTCCTCCGACACCCTCGCTCAGAATTTGCGACGACTTAGTATAAAAAGCTACCGAGTGAATGTTGCAGGAACAGCTTATTATTGGTATTCCACTAGGATCTAGTCAGGGAACTGTTTAGACCCTTGATATTTCCAGACCATGCGAGAGGTTTAACTAGCCTAAGATGGTTTCTTCGGCGATATTTGCGCAACAGGAAAATCGTTTCTGGGGATGTGGATTCTTGAGAGTTCCGCGAGAGACACTATCAGGCCAGTTATTCGGGAGAACGTTAGAAGAAGTGGTAGGGCCAAGGAGATTTGAACTCCTGGTTTTCGCGTGAAGTTCCTGTTCTCAGTGATTCACTCTACGGGTTTTTTCAAGGCCGCTCCAGAAACTCGTCATCCCTTAACGGTCCAATTTGAGCAGTCTCAATTCTCTGAAGCCCATCGGCTAAGTCATTGTTTCCGCGCTAAAGCGCGCCAAGGACAGTGATACAGCCAACCACTCACTTCCCGTTAAGGACCAAGACAGAGCCCCGCCATAATCTGTGGTGAAAAGTTCCCTGCAAAATATCCTCTGGGCACTTTAAGAAGAAGGATTGAAACAAAACCGCAACATGTAAGCGAGAAAGGCGTTTGAATTGAGCCTTATATAAGATCGACAGTAACGATTGAATGAGGGCCAATGGTCTTGGAACAGAAACCCAGTCATACCTTGAACCACCTAACAAAGAAATGGTACCGTCGGTGGAAGAGGATGACTGTTCATCCTGACCTGAAAATCGATTACTTTCACAATATTAACACGAAAGACAAGGCATACTGGCTCGGATTCCTCTACGCTGACGCTACAATGGTTGAAATCGGAACGAAAACACGATTGGAACTTGAACTCAAACGAAAAGACGAAGAATCCATCGATAGATTCTGTGATTTCCTAGGACTAGACAAGAATAGGAAAAGGCATCGCATCCACGAGAAGACGGAACGCACTCTGGTTAGTTTTGCATGTAAGAACATAACTAATGATCTACTAAGCCACGGACTAAAATGCCGGAAATCCAAAATCATCAAATACCCTAGCCTTAAGCGGCGAGACCTAGAACTCGCATTCCTGCTCGGGTACTTCGATGGGGACGGAAAACAAGGGACGACGAGACTCTTCTCCGGCAGCAAGTTATTCCTCAAGCAGATCAAGAAGCGGTTCAATCTTAAATTCAAGGTCCACATAAGCAAACGCGAATGCAGGCTCAATGGGCGATGGATCAAAGGAGTAGAATACTACCTGCATTTAGGAGCCGACTTGTTCAACGAAATGATGGAAAACTACAAAGACAGTATGCCAAGAAAACGGTGGCACCCCTGCAACCTAGAAGATAAGCACCAAAGATCCAATGAAGCCTTGACACCAGAAAAAAGACAACGAAGAAGAGAACTGCAATAAAACTGGAGAAATATCACCAGGCAAGAACTAGAAAAACTAGTGTGGAGAATACCTCTCGAACATATATCCGAGATATACCGCGTTTCAAAAGGTGGCACCGTAGCTAACAAGTGCGACAGACTCCGCGTCCGTAGACCAGGAAAGAACTACTGGCAAAAACAAAGATCACAGACGACTATGCAACGATAAGCAGGATACTGATAACCGAACCGAAATTGCATTTCCACGACAAATATGACATACTACCATCACACACTAGGGACTCTCCTCCCTCTCTTGTGTTCTGATTTCAGCGTAAAAGCAATAGAAAAATGGTGGGGCTGAGGAGATACTCACTCCGCGCGCAGAGCCGCGCAGAGATTTGAACTCCTGACTTCCGCGTGAACCCGCATCGAGCGATTCACTCTTCGGGTTTCTCCGGTATGGGCCGCTCCAGTAACTCGTCATCCCGATTACGGTCGCGTTAAACGGATACAACATAACTGGAGCCCGATGCCCAACCAGGCTAGGCTACAGCCCCTGCAAGATAAAATGCAATAATCCACATAATTAAGCGTTTCTCTAAGACGAATGAGAATGAACGACGCGGCCAAGCTTTTCGTCTCTCTTAACTGGAGCATTATCGCTAGGTTTATAAGAATTATATCCTTTGATAGTAGACACAGCTTTGGTGGCAACACGTGAAAGTTAAGTCCTCGCGCGATCCTTGTTGTACTGAGGTGGGAGACCCCTCGGGAAGCTTGGACGGCTGAGCCTGCGGGCTCGGTCATAGGCGGGGAGTAACACCCGTTCCCGTTCCGATCACGGAATGTTGCCACCTAGAAGCTGTTTGTGATTCATTTCAATTTGCTTGCAATCTGTCTCGCTCGAGGCTTTCGCCAAGAGCCATGCGTTCTCAAACTCTTTTCAATGGTTTCTGTTAGTTGATTGCCTAAATACACAAGTTTATAAAAAGCACGGTTACATTATTCTTGTTTACTGATTACCCACTGTAATAATGAATAGTCATAAGAGAGGCGACACCGAAAATATGTCAGCTTTGCCACTGCAGTTTGGTTTAGGTAGTGATCCGTTAAGTTTTATTCTCATGTTGTTATTCTACGGTGCCTTCTTCATCTTCGCGTTCTACCAGCAAGCGATTATGGTTTGGAGAATGACGAAGCAGATAGAGGCTGCTCTGTTCAAGCTGAACCGGATGTCAGAAGAATCAAAAGAAATAACTATCAAGACAGTCAAGGATCTCGGAAAACCTACAGAAGATCCATCGAAAGCAGTTGCTTCGATGATGGAGTTTGTAACAATTGAGCCAGTTAGCCTTGACCCTGCCGGCGTCATTCAGAGACTGGATCACATCTTGGATGTAAGAAAGTTAGGTTATGAAGATGCCGTTGCGAGAATGGCTCCAGGCGCCAGCAAAGATGATGCATCGAATCTTGAGGGGACAATTGAGGCTGCGAGCGCCGTCTATTTTGTTTTCAAAGTCATTAGGCACTACTATCTTCTCGCAAAGAAGGAAAAGAACATGTATATTACCCTGCAGGTGCAAATGCAACTGCACCAGATCATGAGAATCGCCAAAGCGTACTTCGAAGCACTGAAAGCATTCTCATTGGGAAAACCAATAGGCGATGGGCTGGGACCACTTGTTACAGCTCGTCTGGTTGATGAATTCAAGAAAAATGGCGACAAACCAATAATAACTGACGACGTCGCAAAGGAAGTTGCAGTTGCTGAAATTGAACTTGATAAAAGAAAAGTCCTCTTAGTCAGAGCCAAGGGACCTGGTAGCCGCGTAGGCAAACCTGGAGAAGCTATTGAAAGATTGGTCGAAGAATACAAGGGTCAAATCTCAAGAATCATCATGATCGACGCGGCTGGCAAACTCGAAGGTGAGACAACTGGCGATGTCGTCGAAGGTGTTGGAGCAGCTATAGGAGACCCAGGTCCTGAAAAATACAAGATCGAGCAAGCTGCGGTGAAATACAAGATCCCCCTAGATGCAATACTAGTGAAGGAAGCAATTGAGGAAGCAGTCATGCCAATGAAAAAGGAGATCACTGACGCAGCTGACAAGGTTTCTGAAAGAGTCAGAGAGATCGTAAGGGAAAGGACCGAACCTGGATCAACGGTGATCATCGCCGGAATTGGAAACACAGTAGGAGTCGGCTAGGACCAAGAGAGGTGATTCTGTTGAGCGACAGCGAACGACCAAAGCCAACTGGAGGCGCTAGAGGCGCACGAATAGTCGCGGCCATGATAGCAATATTCTGCCTCATATTCGGTCTCTCCTATCTCTACACAGGTTTTCAGAACGGTGATCAAATAAGCATCATAGTAGGATTTCTCATATTCTCTTTCTTCTTCTCGCTCATCGGCAGTGCGTGGAGAACACCTGTAGTTAACCCTCTTTTCAGAACAGTGTCCGTGATCAAGTGCGATAAATGTCAATATACCGAAGTGAGGGATTTTCAGAGGGGAGACTACATGTACAAGACACTTGGAAAGTGCAAGGAATGTGAAGGCGAGATGTTTATCAGATCAATATACACGATTCCAATTCAGAAAACTCAACTTCGGGCATCCTGAAGACAAGAGAATCCGACTTGACCTGAGCTTAGATCTTACTTTGCTTTCAGGTTGTTAATACATCGCAGCCATATTTCTTGACTAGCACGGTATGCTCCGCCTGCGCCACTATTCTTTTTCCAGCCTCCACAAGAACAGGATACGAAATTACTGAACCTGATCTGATCAGTCTCTTGAATTGCTTGAGATTGAAATCGCTGCCCAGCCATCGAAGACAAAATGGAAGTATACCGAATCTTTTCTTCAATACGGTTAACAACTCCGCTTCAGGGTTATCCTTCGGACTCGCCGGGGGCATGCTATCAGTGCAACTAAAGATATAGGCGCTGTCTGTGTCCTTCACGTATCCTTTTCCATCTGCCTTAGTAACAAATGGTTCAACAGCGTAGACTCCCCCTTCCCTCATCACCTGCCCTGAATGTGTCAGGACATTCGGAATCGAGGTTCCTGAGTGCAGCTCATATCTAGCCAGGCTATGCCCACCAAGGTTCGATATAGGCTTGAATCCAGCACTCACTATCGTGTCACTTATTGCTTTTCCAACTTGACCTACGTTGATTCCAGCCTTTATGATCGACATTGCTGCTCTCAGAGCTTTCTCAGCAGTATCGACCATGGCGATCTCTTTGCCACTGAGATCGACTGTGACCGCCGTATCCGACAAGTAACCGCTGATTGAAGCACCAAGATCAACTTTAACAAGCCCGTCTTCGGGTATCGTAGTCTCGTCATTCGGCGGCGAAGTGTAGTGAGCCGTCACGTAATCCACGGAAACATTCGTAGGGAAAGCCGGGAATCCACCCATCTTTCTGATCATGTTCTCTGTTTCTTCGCAAATCTTTATGATCGGTACTCCTGGTCTTGTCAGCTGAGCGACTTTTGTTCTGACAAGGGATGCAATCTTCCCAGCTTTCCTATAGGCATATAGTTCTCCGCTGTCTTGGTTCATGTCTCTCAAATTCAAAGGATCCCCGGATTTGAGATTTACCTTAAGAATATCCTTTTATCACTTAACACTACTTTTTAATTAAGTCATTCGCTTAGTTGCACATTGCAGGGGAGAAGGTTCACATGCAAAGATTCAAATGTGTTGCCGTAGGGGGAACATTCGACCATCTACATGAGGGACACAAAGCATTGCTCCGCAAAGCATGCCAAGTAGGCGAAAGAGTGATTGTCGGCGTAGCAACTAAGAAACTGCTGACTGAGAAACTCAGGAAAGAGCTGATATACCCCTATGAACGAAGGGTTGATGACATTAAGAAGTTCTTAACGTCTGAAGGATGCATTGAGAGAGCAGAGATAATCCCAATATCAAGCCAGTTTGGGATTACTGCAGACGACCCTCGAATCGAGGCACTTGTGGTCAGCGTAGAGACAGCTCCAGTAGTCAAAAGCATAAATCAAGAAAGGAGTAAGAAAGGTCTGAAACCACTTCGCCCAGTCATAATCAGAATGATACTAGGAAGGAATGGAAAACCAATCAAATCAACCGCGCTTAGGGAAATCGAGGCAACACAGCAGAAGAGAAGCAATCACTAATCTTCCACAACAACTCAAGTTGCCGAGATCTTGACCAAAGAGTTTTAATGACGTTTAGTCAACTTCTGTGATGAAAGCCTGAACCTTTTCATCTGAATTTCATCGTCACTCAAGGTCTCCTCCTTGGGGAGAAGAAACGTCATGACAGCGTCAAATCCCGTAAGTTTGAGCCGGGCTGAAGGAACTGTTCTGGATGCCTTGGCCAAGTTGAAGAAAAGAGTCAACGTGATCGAGCTCGTAGAGACTCTGGGACTCGACCAAGCTACTATTTTTGGAGCATCAACTTCTCTAGCTGAGAAGGATCTGATATCAATCCGTGAATCAGAGGAGAAATATGCGAGACTAACCGAAGAAGGCATGATACGCTCCAAAGTCGGTCTCCCTGAGAGAATAGTGATAGACTATCTCGTTCAGAAAAAAGGAGGAAACAGCGAATTCGACTCCCTAAAGCATGATTTACATCTCGCAGACGATGAGGCGACTCTGGCACTAGGCTGGCTGAAAAGAAAGAATTGGGCCAACACAACGAAGGAAGCCGGGAAGCTTTATCTAAGATCAACCAGCAAACCTCAAAAAGGCCCAGATGAAGAGATGATCACAAAATTATCAACTGTGTCCGAGATCACGTTATCGTCACTCGACCAAGAGCAAAAGATAGAGGCGGAGTCTCTTCTGAAACGGAACCTGATACACGTCGCAACTCGCAAGTCAAGGACTCTTGAAATAACAGATGTCGGACTTGAGGCTGTACGCCGTGGCGTAGTAGTCGTTGAGGAAGTCACTCAGCTCACCCCTGACATGATCAGGTCTGGCGAATGGAAGAAAGCGAAATTCAAAACTTTCGATGTCTCAGCGTCAGCAGAGCCAACTTTCATCGCGAAATATCATCCGATAGTTGAGTTAATCGAAGAAGTAAGAGAGATCTTCCTCGAGCTAGGTTTCGAGGAGATCAAAGGAAACCTAGTTGAATCTGCCTTCTGGAATTTTGATGCACTCTTTCAACCCCAAGATCACCCTGCCAGGGAGATGCATGATACCTTCTACCTCACATCCCCTTCAAAGGCTAAGCTTCCCGATCAAAGCATAGTCAAACGAGTCGCGCAAACACATGAGGACGGTTGGGAAACTGGATCAACCGGATGGGGTTACAGATGGAGCAAGGATATTGCGCGACAAGTAATCTTGAGAACGCACACCACGGCAACCACCATCAAGTACCTCGCCTCCCACCCCAACCCGCCAGTGAAAGTATTCTCCATCGATCGAGTATACAGAAACGAAAAAGTCAATTACAAACACCTCGCCGAGTTCCATCAAATCGAAGGAATAATAATGGATAAGGATGCCTCACTAGCAGACCTCATGGGTATACTCAAGGAATTCTACAACCGCCTCGGATTCGAGAAAGTTCGATTCTGGCCTTCATACTTCCCATACACCGAGCCTAGCGCTGAGGCTGTCGTATACATCGAGAGGAAGAACACTGGTGAAAACGGAAAGGAGAGCGATGTCGGAAGATGGCTAGAACTCGGAGGCATGGGGATCTTTAGACCCGAAGTCACCCTTCCCCTAGGAATCAAGTATCCAGTCTTAGCATGGGGACAAGGGCTAGAGAGGCTCTTCATGATAAGGACAGAAGGTGTCGATATCCGAACTCCCTACAAGAATGAGTTGAACTGGCTGAGAACAATTCCTGAGATGCAGTAAAGAGGCGTTTGAAGGTGCCAGTTGTCAAACTAAGTCTGGAAAAAATGTCTTCACTACTAGGTAGACACATAACGATCGAACAACTTGAAGAAGCGATCCCATGGATAGGCGTTGAGATCGAAGAGAAAGGCGAGGACTGGATCAAAATAGAATACAACCCGAATCGACCCGATTTCTCCAGCCAAGTAGGCATCGCCCGAGCACTCAAGGGCTTGCAGGAGATAGAAATCGGGCTGCCCAAATACGATGTTACAAAGGGAACGGTATCACTAATCGTTGAACAATCAGTCAAGAACGTGAGACCCTATATTGTGGGTGCCGTCTGCAGAGATATCCAGCTTTCAGACTCAGACATAGAAGAACTAATGGCCGCCCAAGAGGACATACACTGGGCTATTGGCAGGGACCGGCGAAAAGCTTCGATAGGATTGCACAACCTAGACACGGTGACGCCGCCTTTCAAGTACAAAGCGGTTGACCCAAAGTCACTGAAGTTCACTCCACTGGGCGGAGACAGAGAGCTAAGCCTAGACGAGATCCTTTCCACTCATCCCAAGGGAATTGCTTACAAGCATCTTGTTGAAGGATTTCCCAAATTCCCGATAATAGTCGACAAGAATACCCAGGTTCTCTCGTTTCCACCGATAATTAATGGCACAGCGACCCAAATAACTGAAACCACTAGAAACCTGTTCATAGATGTGACTGGAACATCCCTCAATTCCATTAACAACGCCTTGAACCTCATCGTCACACAGCTTGCCGATATGGGCGGAAAGATAGAATCTATAACTGTGGCTGAAAGCGAGAAGAAGAATGTAACTCCGATTCTAAAACCTAAGGAGTTATCACTCTCATCTGCTTATGTCAACAAGATATTGGGACTCCGACTCTCACAAGATGAGATTGCGCTGAGCCTCAGAAAAGCTCGTTTCGACGTAAGGAAAAGCAACGAAGACAAACTAAGCGTATTGGTTCCTCCATTTAGAGTCGATTTTCTCCACCAAGTAGATCTAGCCGAAGAAGTTGCAATAGGATACGGATACTTCAGAATCAAGCCCATATTGCCCTCATCCTTAACGATAGGAAGAACCAACATTTCCAGACGACTTGAGTCCTTAAGCAGGCGACTCATGATTGGGTTGGGATACCAAGAAGTCATAAACTTCACACTTACTAACGAAACAGAACATTACCAGTACATGAGGACAACCGGGACACCCTTAGTTAAGCTACTAAATCCAGTAAGTTCGGAGTACACGATCCTGAGGGAATCATTACTTCCAGGTCTAGTTAGAACGCTGAGAACAAACAAACATGAGAAACTTCCCCAAAGAGTATTCGAAGTAGGAGATGTAATCTGTTCAGATTCTGGATCTGAGACAGGTGTGGGTCAAGAACTCCACTGTTCTGCGGTCACAATACACCCGACCGCCAATTTTGCAGAGATAAAGTCCGTATTCTTAGCTTTCATGGGTGGTTTCGGCAAGAATGCAAATCAAACATCTTTTTCACAAATAGAACACCCAAGCTTCATTAGAGGTAGAGCCGCTGAAAGTTTCATACGAGGCAAGAGAATCGCAATTCTCGGGGAGCTTCATCCAGAAGTGATAACAAACTTTGAGCTGGAATACCCGGTAGCCGCATTTGAGTTTAATGCTGAATCATTATGACTTACCACAGACAAGAATAATTTCTTAGTATTTCTCACTCATTTCATCGGAACAAATCTTAAATTGTTCCTTTGTTTCTTTTTCAGTCGTATACAGATAATTCACACATCACGCCCTAGGAGTGTCCACCTATGAAACCGTCAGACGTACGGATCACAAAGGACATAGGAATTCACTCGAATGATGCGCTAATCATTATTGATGTTCAAAATGATTTCATGCCACACGGCGCTCTCCCTGTCGCAGAAGGAGATCTTATCGTGCCTGGCATCAATCAATTGGTTGTCAAGTTCTATGGGGTCGCAAGCAGCGTCATTCTCACTCAGGATTGGCATACCCCAAACCATCATTCTTTCGCAAGTGCACACAAAGGGAAAAAACCTTATGCACCGTATTCAGCTGAAGGGATAGGCCCAATTCTATGGCCAGATCATTGCGTGCGCGGCACCGCTGGAGCAGATTTCCATCCCGAGTTGGATACAAAACTAGCAAGGCTAATAATCCGCAAGGGAACTAACCCAAAGATTGACAGCTATTCAGCCTTCATAGAGAACGATAAGAAAACCGAAACAGGTCTTTCAGGTTATCTACGCACTATTGGGATCAAACGAATATTCCTATGCGGCCTTGCACTGGACTACTGCGTATTCTACAGTGCGATGGACGGAAAAAAGCTAGGATTTGATCCTGTGCTTCTCATTGATCTTACCAGACCTGTGGGAACACCCGAGGGCATTGTCTCCCGAGTATTGGAGGAAATGACTGCTGCCGACATCGCCTTCACGAACGCAAATCAGATAAGAAGGTAACAATTATCTGTGATGCACGGCGGGCGACTCTGGCCCCTCTGATCTGGGCTTTCTCAGCAAAATGCGCGTTGATAATCCTTTTAAAGAATAGTTGGATACCTGATATTCGATGTCGAGGATAGGCGACTGGAAATCTTGTTGGACGAAAAATCGAGGAGACAAGGAGCCTCGGTTTAAGGGAACTATGTTGCTACCTAGTGCCTATTTTCCTCTCTAGC
>JAHPYV010000270.1 GCA_019058495.1 Promethearchaeati archaeon | reverse complement strand
AAGGCTATTCCTAGTGTGGATCCTGCCGCAACTCTACCCACACCCACTGTCCTAAACGCAAGTGCGATAACAGCTAGCTAAGTCTTATCACCGATTTCCATTAGGGAGATGAACGAGAAAATAATCGCGAATACTGTAATCACGAACATTTAACGTTGCCTGCCTCCGCACTCCTGCTAGAACAAAAACAACAAGACACTCCACCACGTCTTGACTTGGCATCAAACACAGCTATAAAGGGCATTTAAAAAGCTTGATTCTTATATTCCGAATAGATACCATTAATGCGAGGGTTGAGTTCCACCCTGCAGATACAGATACGAATAATGCTGCTGAGCCAAAATACTTTGCGACTTTCTCAACAGTAAGACAACCTTAATTATTCAGTAAGCTCTTTCAAAGCTTCTGAGGAGCGTCACCGCTTTTGGAGACTGTAACACTGGAGACCATAGCCCTCTTGCCAGACGGTAGACCAATACTGTCATACGGTGCACGAGGACATGATCCAGCGCTAGCTGGCGGTCTCACAAGCGCCTTGTACTCCTTCACTCAAGAAATCGATTTGAGAAAGACTCCAGCTGATGGATTGAAGATTGATGTCCCAGGCGGAGGGAAACTTGTACTCAGACGGGCAGTACTTAGTGGGCGTGAGGTTTTCGTTAGTGTCATCGTTCGCGGTATAGTTAACGAACAGGTCCTAAGTTCATTGAGTGAATTTGGGCGCGCTCTCGGTGAAACCATAACCGCAATTAAGGACTGGCGGGACATCGTGAAAGGAACCTTCACTTCGCTCTTCGCAAACAAAGCTGACATCTACTTGGAAGCACTGAAGCGTTGGCGGGGAGCAACTAGAATGCGTCCTCTGGTTGTGGTTGAGTTCAGAGATATCACTAGAATCGCTCTCTCTGTATTGGGCAAGACTGTAAACCTTTCCGAGTCTTTCATCAAGAATATCTCGGGCAAAAACATAACGTTAAGTAGCGATGAACTCCGAACAATGGTAGGCAAAGAGATAATAGTACTCGCCACGGATCAAGAGCTTTTTTTGTCCTTGAACACAAGAGATGACCCACTTCAAGCTGCACTTGCAGTTGCCGAAGAATTGAAAGAGCTGAGACCCAAGGCCCTAATCGAGGCACAGAGGACTTTCGAAGAAGTTAAGAAGAGTTTTATTGACGCTGTAGGCGGATCGATTAATGGAGATACAGCTTTCTTCAGGCTTTCTGAAAGAAATGAAACATGGATAAATGAGATCATACAAGCTGTTTATCGCAGGATGGCCAAACGCGCTCCCCATCTTCTTCTGGCTCATCCGCTATTGAGCGGAGTAGGTGATATGAAAGGCCTACGGGAACTGGTTGGAGAGTTTGTTGAAGGTTTCCTCGCCGAAAAAGGCCCATATGGCATGATGAAGAAACTTCTATCGGAGATCAAAGGTGATCCTGCCCTAGCCCATGTTCTGAACAGTTTCGTGGAAATGTGCGGTCCATCATTCAATGAACCAGCTGCTTGTCTTTTCGTCAGCTTAGCTGGAAATCAGCAAGTTAAAGACGCACTCTTGAGCCTTCCAGAGTCGGACACTCTCAGCAGATCCTTCACGAAGTCCCTCATCGATGCGCTGTCAAAAGAACCCAAAATAAATGGATCACCTGAATGGGCTGAGGTCAAGAACAGAGTCTTCGCAATCTTGGTCCAAAGATATACCGATTTATTGGGGGAGATGCTTCTAAGAAGGGACTTATTCATTGAAAAGGCAAAGGCCTTAAGAGAAGAGCTATTGAAGTTTCTCGTTACTTTCCAGGTTATTGCAGCTATGAATGCACTTACGCAACATAAGTGGAAAGTTGTTGGTATCCGAGGACAAGTACCCACGTACAGAGAACTTCTTTCGACAGGCTTAGCGAACCACTTTGTCAAAAGAGAGAACGCCTCGCTAGTAATTGAAGGAGAGAAACACCTCGAGACCTCGATACTTCAAGACACGATGGTTCTGAGGAAGCTGTGGAGCAACTGGAATATTCTGAGCACGACTCTGAAAGGGAAAATGAGTGAGATACTGAGGAACAAGTTCTACCTTCCAATACAAGACTTCATCGAAAAGTACTATGAGTCAACGAAAGAGAACTTTCAGAGATACGCGGACTTCGTCAAAACCATCGGGACTGGTGGCAAAGCGACCCTCGAGCTAGTGAAACCAGAAGCCGAAAGGAAGATCTATGAGCCCCTCAGCGATGAATCCGAGATTATGTATGACTCGATAATCAGTCTTTATGGGAAATCCACATCATTCGTCAAAAACTCCGTTCAAGACATAATGAAGTCAGAAGGCGCAAAGAGGATAGCGATCGCGAAGCAATCATTCTACACAATTCAGAAGTTAGAGAAAGAGTATGTTGAATCTCCCAAAGAGAACCTGACCAAGCAACTTGATGCAAGCTTTGACAGAGGGCTCAAAAAACTGGGCTCTGAAATCGTCGGTCTTAAGGAGAAGATTGACTCCAGCTTCAAAGTCGGTCCTTCGTTTTTAAGGTACGTTGACGGCGTGCTGGAGGCACCAGACTCTGCCGTTATGTCATACAAACTACCTCCAGTCGAGGAGTTCTTCAAAGATGGATACTCGGAAATACTCCGCACCTATGCTTATGTAGTTCTTGGTTTAGGAGTACCAAGAAACCTAGTTGAACGAGGCGTGGCCCAACTAAGAGAACACAAAAACATACCCCCAATTCTCAAACCACTCTTGAAAGTGAAAGAAGCCAACATAGAAGAACTGGTTTCAATGCACTTGTCCCAATATGTAAGAATGTTCACTGAGAACGCATTCTCGTTCGCTGCAAGACATGTAGACGAAAGCTACATTTCCAGGGCCGAAAGAGGGGTAATCAGCATTGGAAGTATACC
>JAHPYV010000052.1 GCA_019058495.1 Promethearchaeati archaeon | reverse complement strand
CATCCTGCGCCTATTCCAAAGTTAAGCCGCCCATTTGATATCACGTCAACTGTTGTCGCCATTTTGGCCAACAATGATGGATAGCGGAAGGCGTTGCATGTAACTAAAGTGCCGATACGTATCTTATGTGTAGCCTCAGCAACCGCAGATAAAATTGTCCAACTTTCGAATGTGGGACCATAAGTGAATTGCAGGTGGTCGTAAACCCAAACGGAGTCGAAACCAAGCCGTTCGCACTCCAACACGACTTTCTTTAGCGTCGAATAGTCGGGCATTGCTTGCAGAACCTGCACGCCAAACTTAACACTTTCCACTTCACTCACCAACAAGTCTCACTCTTTTTGGTTCATTTCACTTTTATAACTTCCGAATTTACTCATTCCGTTATTCTTATAAATTCAGTGTTTTCACTAAGTGCGTATGCAAGCGGAAATCGGCTTAATCAGCCATACAGAACGATGGAAATTGTTTGCTTTTTGGTTCCCAGTGAAATGGGGAAAGGATACGGAGCAGAAGCGGTTCAGTTAATGGTTGATTACCTGTTTCTCTCAAAAAACATTGTTCGCATACAAGCAATAACAAATGTAAGGAACAAAGCGTCACAGAGGGTTTTGGAAAAAGCAGGTTTCAAAATAGAAGGAACTATCCGAAAATTACTCCTAGTAAGAGGAGTATGGACTGATTACTATCTCCACAGCATCCTAAGAGAAGAGTGGAAAGAACCAAGAATACTAACAAAAACTGCTTGAAACATGGATTAACTAGCGTTTTTAGCGCACGACTTTAATACGGTTAGGTTTCATCGCTCTTGTTTGAGCTCAGGGTAACATGGATAAATGAACCTCGTAATCTCACCCATTTCTACTAGTTGTCGTATCCTCAGCCTTTCCAAATCTGTACGTCTGCCTGCGCACGCAAATGCTTTTTCTTGCTTTTAATGAAGGGACTGGCATAAGGGTTTAAGAACATATCATGCGTAGGTGGATTGTTGGAGGTCTCTCGGTTTCTGTTTTATGATGATGGACAACACACTCGGAAGCCGAGGGATCTCTTATAGTTTATAGATTGCTATGATTGAACTTCATGTTTATCTTTTTAACCGCTTGGTTAGTGTGCAGTTGTATACTTCATCCAACTGAGATGACGTGCATTGTGGTCATCGTATTCTCATTCGGGAATCTCTGGTGT
Source organism: Promethearchaeati archaeon (assembly GCA_019058495.1). GTDB lineage: Archaea > Asgardarchaeota > Atabeyarchaeia > Atabeyarchaeales > Atabeyarchaeaceae > JAHPYV01. The sequence goes on along the minus strand of JAHPYV010000052.1, from coordinate 13,395 downwards.
GGAAAGATGACGCTGGAATCGATTAGAAAACTGCTTGTTGACTTGGCTGTCGATGATATTTCCGACGCCGTTCAAACTGAACTGGATGCAGGGACAGATCCTAAAGACATCCTATCAGCTCTGACCAAAGGAATGGACGAAGTGGGAAGGCTTTATGAGAAAATGGAATACTATCTCACCGAACTCATACTCGCAGGCGAGACAATGAAAGAAGCAATCAAGGTCCTTCAACCACGTCTCAAATCAGGAGAAAAAGGAGAAAACCAGACAATCATAATCGCAACTGTGAAAGGAGACAACCACGACATCGGCAAGAACATCCTCGCCTCAATGCTAATGACATCTGGCTTCAACATAATTGACTTGGGCACTAATGTTGATGAAAAAAGGATTGTCAAAGCAGTTAAGGAATCAGGTGCGAAAGTCCTTGCCTTAAGCTCGCTCCTATCTATGACTGCTCCAGAGATCGCGGTGATTGACAAAGCACTGAAAGATGCAGGAATAAGGAAGAAAATCAAAATGATCGTCGGCGGAGCTCCTCTGAACATGGAGCTTGCTAAGAAGCTAGGTGCAGACGACTACGCAGACGACGCTATTGTAGGAGTGAAACATATAAAACAGCTGATGTCATTCGGATAGAGAATCAACCTTCTCCTCGTACATTTTCTCAATTTCACTGGCGTAATCGCTTACCTTGTCCCAGCTGCTTCTGGAGGACTCCCGAAGAGAACGTATCAACTCACGCACGTGAAGAATGCCCGAAAGCTCCTTATCACACGTTCTGCCAAATCTGGGTGCCCGGCAGTAGTGACAAACTCTCAATGCAAAAAACCTTAGCATGTCAATAGAAAGCGGTACTCCGATGACGTCTGCTACGGCACCCCTACTCGAGCCGCAAGGTGATTCACGCAAAAGCTCTATGCTAGAGATCATGCCATCATTCATTTGAACTTTGAATCGTGGTCTTCCATAGAACTCTGAGTATTCATCGAACTCTCTTACGCCAGTGTTGTCTTCCAGAGAGCACATGGTTGGTGGTGCGATAACGTTCTCGAAGATCTCCTTCGCCTGTCTCAGAAATCCGAACCCGAAGCTCACACCCAATATTGTGGGCACCTTCTTCTCCATCAGTGCCAACACAATGTCAGGATGCCTCAAATAAGATATGTAGAGATCACAGCTCGGCAGATCTAACTTTACATCATCTATCATAGGAGAGTCAGGAGATTCAATTAGAATCCACTCGGTAGGGAACTTTCTTTTTATATTCTCATATGCCCTGTCCCCATACTTACCATCGCTGAGAATCCCTATCTTCACAGACGCTCTCTCCAATGAGTTCTGGTCTTCATGGCAGCAGACATCTTAAGGGGGATAAATATGTTTGCTGATCTCAAAGGCTTATGAAACCCTTAGTATGAGAACGGGCCCTGGAAAACACTTCCTATTGTTCGTATATGAAACAGAAGAAAAGCTGCACTCTGTTGTGCCTAGAAACTTTCGTGCTCTGTTCTTTTTATGATCTCATTTTGCAGTTCTGGTGTGAGATCGACAAAATAGTCACTGTATCCAGCGACTCTTACGATTAAGTCTCTAAATTTCTCAGGATTCTTCTGTGCTTCTCGCAGGGTCTCAGCGTCTATCACATTGAATTGAATGTGGTGACTGTCGAGTCGAAAATGGGTTCGGATCAGGTGCAGGAGATTGTCGATACCATCCTCTGTTGATAAGAGGTGGGGAGAAAACTTCTGGTTCAGCAGGGTTCCACCAGTCCTTAGATGATCGATTTTGGAAACCGACTTTATCACCGCAGTGGGACCGTTTGTATCAACTCCTTGAACAGGGGAAACTCCCTCAGACAGCGGTTCACCATCTTTCCTCCCATCTGGCATAGCACCTGTCATGCTACCAAAGTAAATGTGGACAGTTGTGGGTAGAAGATTAATCCTGTGGCAACCTCCTTTGGTGTTGGGTCGTCCATCAACGGCTTTGAAGTAACTCTCAAAGAGAGTTTGCATGACCCGATCTGCATAGTCGTCATCGTTTCCATACTTGGGAGTTTCGTAGACAAATCGTTCCCTAAGAGATTCAAAGCCTTCAAAATCGTTACGCAAAGCTTGGGTAAGTTCTCTCATGCTGACATACTTTTTGTCATAGACATTGTATTTGATCGACGTCATCGAATCAGTTATGCTGCCCAAGCCCACGCCTTGAATGTAGGAACTATTGTACCTAGCTCCGCCAGCATTGTAGTCCTTGCCGTTTGCAATGCAGTCATCAATTAGGAGGGAGAGAAAGGGTGAAGGCATGTATTCCGAATAGATCTTTTCGATGATGTTGTTTCCCTTTATCTTGATGTCTATGAAATGGTTCAATTGCTTCTCGAATGCACTGAAAAACTCCTCAAAGCTTCTGAAAGTGATCGGGTCACCAGTTTCCAGACCGATCTGGTTTCCAGTTCTCGGATCAACGCCGTTATTCAGCGTGATTTCCAGCACTTTTACTAGATTGAAGTAACCAGTCAGAATATAACACTCCTTCCCGAATGCTCCAGTCTCAACGCAACCGCTCGATCCACCGTTTCGGGCATCCTGTAAGGATTTGCCTTGTCGAAGCAATTCCTGAATAATCGCCTCAGTGTTGAAGATAGACGGTTGACCAAAACCGGTTCTAATGATGTATAGAGCGCGTTTGAGCAAGCGATCTGGGGTTTTCTTACTCACTTGAACCATGGAACTAGGTTGCAATAGCCGCATTTCGTCGACAATATCTAGGATTAGATGAGAAAGCTCGTTTGTGCCATCTGATCCATCTTCCTTAACTCCTCCGATATTGATCAAGCTAAAGTCAGTGTAAGTAGCGCTCTCTTGAGCAGTTATGCCAACCTTTGGTGGCGCGGGCTGGTTATTGAACTTCACCCAAAACGCTTGAAGTAGCTCTTTTGCCGTTCCCTTGTTCAGTGTGCCATCCTTGAGCTCTTTTTCATAAAAGGGGTAAAGGTGCTGGTCCAGTCTTCCAGGGTTGAAGGAATCCCATGTATTTAACTCCGTAGTCACACCAATGTGCACAAACCAGTAGTACTGCAATGCTTCCCAGAAGGTTCTCGGTGCATGTGACGGTACCCAACGGCAGATTTCTGACATTTTCAGCAATTCGGCTTTCCGTTGACTATTCTTCTCTTTGTTGGCCAACTCTCTCAGCGCTTTCGAATATCGTTCTGCGTATGCTATCAAAGCATCCGCGGCAATGTCCATTGCATTCAATTCTTCCCTTTTGTCAAATGCTTCAGGATCATTGTAGAAGTCCAAGTTGTTCATAGCCTGCTGGATTTCCTGTCTCAGATCGAGAAATCCTTTCTTGTATATCTTGTCCCCTAAGACTGTATGCCCCGGTGCTCGCTGTTCTTGAAATTCAGTAAAAACACCCGCTTCATAGGCAGCCTTCCATTCATCAAAGACTAATTCGAATATCTTCTCTCGGATGGATCTACCCTTCCAGAAGGGAATAATGAGATCCTTGTAAACTTGCCTTGTCTCTTCGCTAACTGCGAACGGAATATTTCTCCTGGAATTCAAGATCTCTAGGTCTTTCAAGCTGTGGGTACACAACTCTGGGTATGTGGGTGTTGCTTTGGGCTCTCTCCCTTTCTCTCCCACAATCAGCTCACCGTCATTTATGCAGAGCTGCTTGTTCTCAAGCAGATACTTGAAAGCCAGTGCTCGTTTTACCGGTGTTGACACTCGGTCAGCCACATCGCTTTGATAGAAACGAGTCAACAATATGGCCCTCTCCGGGTCTAACCTAGGAATTGCTTTCTGACTCTGTTCCCGCAGCTTGGCGATGCGCTCGTTCATTTGCTAACCTCCGATCTTAACCTTGAGTCCAAGAACTTTAAATCCATCCGACAACTGGCTCAGTCTCTCATGCGATGGTGGCTCAAGATCCATTAGAAGGTTGAGCCGATTCAGTTTTTCATACTTGCTTTTTCCGAGTTTGTTGTAGGGAAGAAGGTCAATTTCTCTAACAGTCTTAAGAGTCCTAAGGAATTCAGTCATTTGACGAATATTCCCATCTGCGTCGGTAATTCTCGGAATGACTGGAAAACGGATAATGATATTCTTGCCATCAACATCCAACTTATTCAAATTGGACAATATCTGCGTATTGGAAGCCCCAGTATATTTCTGATGTTCTTTCTCGTCCATGAGCTTGAGATCATATAGAAACAGGTCTACCTTGTCTTTGATCTTTCTTATGACCTCCCAGGGGGCATATCCGCATGTTTCTAAGGCTGTCGGAATCTTGAGTTTGAGACAAGCGTCCAGAAGGTCACTCAGGAAAGCGTACTGCATCAGTGGTTCTCCTCCAGAAAAAGTCACCCCGCCCCCTGATTCCTCGTAAAAGACCCGATCTCTTTCGATCTCGGCTGCAATCTCTTCGACACTCGCCTCTCGACCAATGAGCTCCTTGGTTGCCGTCAGGGAGGATTTGCTCTTCTTACGAATCTTGAGAGCCTCCTGTGGATCCAGTTTTTGCCCTTCGGGATTCTGGCACCACCAACACATCAATGGGCAGCCGCTCAGAAAGATCGTTGTGCGGATCCCTGGACCATCGTGAAGTGAGTATTTCTTGATGTCGAATATTAGACCCCTACTTGTCATCTCAATTCATCTTTCTTCTTGGTTTCGTCAGGACGCTTAAAAGCGCTCCATTTTCTTGCTGGAAAAGTCAGGGTTACTTCAGCCATTTAAAGAGGGGCCTCCATCTTTAAAATCATTTGTAGAATATCGCTCTTTCAGTTATCTTGTAAGTAAGGAGACATACTCAAATATATCTTAGTTGATCACCTTTATGGAAAAGTGATGTCATTTTGATCGACCTCTTCTTGGCCCTAGTTATCCTTTTTGTCGCTTTTGGAACAGGGATCCTATCAGCAACGGTCGGGGTAGGAGGAGGATTCCTGATGGTCCCATTCATGATAATATACTTGAGTTTGAGAACACAGAGTGCCGTGGGAACAAGCGCTTTCGTGATAGTATTCTCTGCTCTCTCAGCCTCCATTGCCTACTTCAGACAGAAGAGGATCGACTACAAAACAGGAGTCTCAGCAGCCATATTCTCAATCCCTGCAGCTTTCCTTGGAGCTACTACTGCAAATCTACTTGCTTCCTCATTACTTGCGATTCTTTTTGTAATCGCGCTTCTCGTTGTCGGAACGAGAATGATCCTGTTTCCAAGAGAGAGAGGCAAGGATGTCGGACAAAGGGATGAAAAGAAACTGATTGAAGTTGTCGGCGAGCAGAATGCACATCTGCCGAGTAAATCATCTTACCTCAGCTGGAAACGCGAGATAGTCGATGCAGCTGATCACAAATTTGTCTACGAGACAAATATACTCCCAGCGCTTCCACTTTTCTTCTTAGCAGGTTTTCTCTCAGGACTATTCGGCATAGGTGGAGGAATCGTCATCGTCCCGGCATTGGAGATAATCGCAAACTTACCGATGCATCTAGCGGTTGCTACCAGTATGTTTACAATGATTTTTACTTCCATATCGAGCGCAGCCACGCACTACCTAAATGGGAACGTGGTGCTGGATTATGCGGTTTTTCTCATACTTGGGATCGTCATTGGGGCGCAGTTTGGCGCACTCGTAGCGAAGAGATTGAAGAGCTCTGCGCTAGAGAGACTCTTTGGTGTAACAATGCTGTCAATAGCTGTGTACTTGCTGCTGACAAAAGTTCTATTTGCTTAGAAGCGAACGGTCAGCTGGTTAAATGGGATTGAGGCCAAGATCCCCCGATCTTATGAGCAAAGCTCCTTTCTCCTGGAATTTGCTAATTCTAGAGGCATTTTGAGTAGCCGCACGATCGGCACAGCACGCAACCTTCAATAAACTCAAGCACTTCCCCACAATCAGGGCAGACTCCCGCATAACCTTTTATCCCGCCAGATTTCGCGAATGGTTCAGTCACATTCATCGATCCGCCGCTATTTGGAGGCTTCTTTCCAGTGTGTTTTGATAGAGCTTTCCCTATAGCGTCAGGACATGAGAACACCGTTCCCTCTTCGGTTATTCTTGGCGAAGTGCATCGAATACCGCCTAGCTGCTTGATAACCGAGTCAACATCTACTCCAGAACGCAAAGCTAGTGAGATCATTCTGCTTACCGCCTCGGATTGAGCAGCAGCACAGTTATGAACAATCACACCATTGGCCACATAATTATGCGCTTCCTCAACCTCCATGTTGTATACATCCTCGTAGCCGAGGAAGGTGACGCTAACAACCTTGTGATTTGTTTGACTTTTGGCTATTCGCCTCAGAGACCGTTCGATCAAACCTTTCGAATGTCTTTCCTTGACATCATCTCTATGCATTGCTTCTCTGGTCTTCTGAGAAATGATCCTCCTTTCTGTTTCGTCACATACGTGTCCAACGCGCCAGGATTTAACCTTCATTATCTCAGACAGCTTGTTCCTTAGTTCATTGGACTTCTCCGTTCCAAACAGTTCTTCGTATGTCTTCCCGCTTCTCTTCGTCCTTTCAATTGCCACTCTTTCTGGCATGTGTAACACACTGTGGTCTCGTCTCGTTAGAACTCCTATATTGCCCATTGAATTGTTCAGCTGATTTCCATCTAGATGGTGGACTTCCTCGTTAGACCTAAGCTTTCTCCCAATCTTGTACTCGGCGACTAGGTTGTGTTCTGCCTTTCGTCTCAGATTGGTCATATAGATAATGAACCTGTCCATGCCTTTTCCAGTAGGATGCCATAGTTCTCTGTGAAAGGCTCGGATAGAATCGCCCGTACTGAGTTCACTCAATTCTTTATAAGTACCGTCGGCCAGCATTACTGGGTGCTCCGCAGTACCTATTAGCTCATCGCCATTGTCAAACATAACCTTCCAGACCGGTCTCTTCTCCCCCGTCTTTCTTACATCGTATGCTTTTCTAACTAGTATTTCGCCGTCAGTACAGCAATAGACAAGCGGTTCCTTGCCTACTAAATCCTTTATCTTAACCTTGCCATCCACAGTGTGGATCAGCGTGTCAGCAACTAAGCATCCCCCAGCTTTGCCTATGTGCGTGAAGACTTCACAGAGACCTTTCTGATCTTCGTTAATTGTTACGTAGAGGTTGCCACATCCAGTATTCATCTTGTATGTTCGTCCCGCAGTCACTTGGGGTCTGGATCTGGGAACTATTCTCTCTCTGGGCTCTTCACTTTCCACTTTTCTCTCCCCTTCTTCCTTCTCTGCCCTCTCTTCTTTCGCGGTCGCCTTTACTAAACCCACGGTCAGAACCTGCTCCTCTCTGCTCCTATCCCTGTAGACAGTGATGCCCTTGCATCCGAGCTCATAAGCTAAGAGAAATGCTTCACGGATATCATCAATGGTTGCACTGTTCCTGAAATTAATGGTTTTGCTCACAGCATTATTGACATACTTCTGGAAAGCCGCTTGAATCCTAACATGCCATTCAGGTGAAATGTCATGTGAAGTTACGAAGATCCTTCGAATATGTTCAGGTATTCCAGGAAGATCCTGCAGTGTTCCCCTTTCTGCTACTATCTTCATCAGCTCTTCATCGTAGAAGCCCTCCTGCTTCGCAACTTTCTCAAACAGAGGGTTGACCTCAGCCAACTCAGCCTTGTCAAGCACATGGCGCACGTAAGCGAGCGCAAACAAGGGTTCAATACCGCTGGAGGAGCCGGCTATGATTGATATGGTTCCAGTCGGGGCTATCGTCGTAAGAGTCGCGTTTCTCAGCCGCGGTCCTTTTGGAAAATAAACACTCTTGCCAAAGTTCGGGAAAACGCCCCGCTCTTGAGCAAGGTGAACAGACGCATCAATAGCCGCATCACGAATGAGCCTCATGATGGTCTGGGCATTCGCAACAGCCTCATCAGAATTGTAAGAAACTCCAAGCATAATGAGCATATCAGCAAAACCCATTACGCCTAAACCAATCTTCCTATTCCCTAACGTATTTCTCTCAATTGCTGGAACAGGATACTTGTTCATGTCGATAACATTATCAAGGAAACGAACCCCCACCCGGACAATTCGACACAATTTCTCATAATCAATGTTGAGATTCCCTTTCTTTTCATCAGTAGACAAAACCTTTGACAGATTGATCGACCCAAGATTACACGACTCATAAGGCAAAAGTGGTTGCTCACCACAATTTGCCACGAAAACTCCGCTAAGTTTCTTGTTGCCTCTCTTGCTCGCGTAATCCTTCGTAACCAAAGCGAAATTATGATAACCATCAACCGTTAGATTATACACGTCTGCTACGCCATTGTCTTCCACTGACTCAACAACGTGATTAAACTCCCCAACCGAACCAGTCTTCCAAGATCGGTATGTATTCGAACATGAATGAGAACAGCAAACTTGTGGCTTCGATTTGATATAGTGTACGATTTCTCCGCAGACTGGACATTTGGACAGAACGTGGCTACTTAGCCACCTTCGTTTAGAAGACTCACTGATCTTCTCCCTTATGTTAGAATCACTCATCACACTATTCATTGTATCTTTGAAGCGCTCTTTGAATTCACCGTTAGAAAACCTCTCCTTTGTCATCTCGCCAATCAGTTCCTTCGTCTGAGCAGAATGCCGTCTACCAAACATACCATTGGCTTCGCCATAATGTATCCCAGTAACAAGTAACTTGTCTCTAACTGAAGGCATTCTATAATATGGATTGTTGGAACCTTTCATTTTGTCCCCATGTAATCTATCGTGATACTCAGAAGTCATCACTTCCAGATTTCTCCAACTATTATTAAGAGTATCAAAATCTTTATGGTGCACTACCTCGCCAGCCTCAAGGGGTCTCCCCAGAAGATACTCCACAATTAGCTTGTGCTCCCCTCTATGATAGACTCCCTTATTCTGATGAACACACCAATACTTTCCTTTGTTCCCTTTTTCAGAATATTGAATCTTATAAAATGGCATGATTCTGTCGCCCGGCTTTAGTTCACCAGCACTCACATAACTTCCGTCTCTAAGCATGACTCTGTGATAACTCGTTAACCTAACCTTGCTACCATCTGTAAACCCGACCTTCACAATTCTCGCGCCAATTCCCGTTTTTCTTGGATGTCTTCCCATCCTCACTACAACACGGTCACCAGACCACGTGTAGACTGGAACATCACTCCCCGCTTCTGCCAAATCTACAATCTTCACGAAGTTTCTGCCGTCAGCAACGGCAATTAGAGTATCCCCAGACAGACATGGATTTGTGCTTTCGATTTCGCCGAGGCTTGGTGTGGGGTTGGCTTCGTTTAGACGGTCGATGAAGATTATTCCTGGTTCGCCTGTCTTCCATGCCATTTCAGCCATCAGGTTGAATACTTCTCTTGCTTTCAATGCGTTGGTGGGCTTGCTGGTTCTCGGGTTGATTAGGTCGTAGGTTTCGTCTTTCTCGACTGCTTCCATGAATTTGTTGGTTACTGCGACTGATATGTTGAAGTTGGTTAGTTCTTCCTTGTTTTCTTTGGAGGTTATGAACTCCATTATGTCTGGGTGATCAACTCTGAGGATCCCCATGTTAGCTCCACGACGCGTGTTGTGGCTCACAAAGCCGTTAGCAACATATGTGTTGTTTGATGGTACAGAAAGATCTAGGGTCTGGCTTCTGGCTAAGCGTTTGCTTCTGACCCTATCGTAGAATTGATTATTGTTGAGAAACCATCTTAGCTTCTCAGAATATGCAACTTCTCTGTGTTTCCTGGCCAGTTCTTCAAGCCGCAGTCTGGTTAAGTTCCTCTTTGCCGAGACACCAGGTAGGTAGTGCGATAAATCCCTGTACAGTCGCCGGTTTGAGCCACGAGAAGATCTGCCTGGTCCACAGCCCCGACCTGATCCATTGTAAAGTCCACTCATAACATTTTCCTGGTTTGGAATAATGTCATCTTGTTCGAAAACTTTGACAAGATTCGATCTGACTCTGCCGTTTCTTCTATTATCGAAGAAGCCCACCGTCTCGCTGAACACCCTTCGTCCTGCATCAGTCGCAATGCTCAGAATATGAAGGTGTTTCTTTCCATACGCGCCTCTTCTATTAGTCTTCACGCCGAGTCTGCTGGGCATACCCAGTGACAGCAAAAGAGTCTGCACGTCTCGGATAAGACCTTTCGAGACGCTCGACAGAACTATGAAGCCCTCGTCAGTTGCAGTTCCATCAGCGCTAAACAATCCACTCAGGAAACCCCTAGCGAAATCAATGTTAGCTGAAAAAGCAAGCTCAGGAACCCTTACGGTCGAAGCTGACACCTTTTTCACTCTAATGTGGTTCAACCACTTGAATAGAATTGTTGAGTTAAAAAAGTAGTTGGTGCTTCTGTCATTTGGTTTCTTCTGAAGATTCGGCTTCAGCCCAAAAAGATTATCTGCCAGTCCCAACGCGCGCGTTTTGATTTCCGTCTCCTCGTCATCGATAGTGAGAATGATTCTGCCTCTTCCGGAGGCATTTACACTTATGGCCCCATCCCCGATCAAAAATCCAATGAACTCTCCTAACTCTCTTGTTGGCGAGAGTGGGACCTTTATTTTCGTCGCGTTGAAATGGGCTTTCTCCTCGAATTGAGGAAACTCTTGATGATCAGTTGTTATGAATGTGTTCTTCTGTAGGGCGACCCACTCACCTTTTCTGATGTCTCTCAGCCTTCTCCACGTATAATCCCCTTTACTGTCTATTATTCTGAGCCTGTGCTCTGGGGTTGCGCAAATGGAATACCCATGTTCGGTTTTAATAATAACGACCTGCGAAATCCCATTATCATAGAACTCGTCCGCGATTCTACTGCCCTGATCAGTCGCGACTACCACTCCACCATCGAGAGGATGCCAACCATCTTTCGACAGATAATCTGGTTTGAGTTCCTTTATCATTATGAGTCCCTTCCCCGTTGAGACTCTAGTCTCGGGGGAAACACATCCGCCCTGTTTTATTGCCTCTGTCGCGGAGTTGAAGACTTTCATAAATGATACTGGTCCGCTCGATACGCCCATGGTTGATTTAACAAGATCATTTTTTGGTCTTAATCTTGAGAATGAGAAGCCTGTACCTCCCCCACTTTTGTGGATTAGAGCAGTTTGTTTGAGTGTTTCGAATATCCCTTCGAGGGAATCTTCGACAGGTAGAACAAAACAAGCGCTGAGCTGTTGAAGTTCTCTTCCGGCGTTCATAAGTGTCGGGCTGTTTGGAATAAGCTCTAAGTTGCTCATTACCTCATAGAACTTGTCTTCGATCTTTTTGACGTCGGCGTCAGCGTTGTACCTTAGTTCAGCTAATGCGACATTATGGGCAACTCTCCTGAACATGGCTTCAGGTGTTTCAATAACTCTTCCAGTTTCATCTTTTGCTAGATATCTTTTTTCGAGTACCTTCAAAGCATTCTTCGTGAGTTTTAGTTCGCTATGGAGATCGCTTGGCTCATCTTTTTTCATTAGAATCTCATTCCCTCTTTAGCGTATTATGTGAAGCGCAAGATAGTATTAAATATGTTCTTCTCTCACGATATACTCAGAGAATTTCCCAAATAAAACGATCTTTCATGAAAGATACATTATTACAAGTAAATTCATAAGCTGAATCGGTATTTTATAGAACCATGTTAGGAATGCATCGCAGAGGATAGAGAAATATACTTGAATTAGGAGGAGCGGATGCTTTTTGAAAATAACTTATCTAAGCCACTCCTGTTTTGAGATCAAGGGGCAGAACAAGACAATACTCATCGATCCGTACTTCTCGGGTAACAACTTTGCGCCATCGTACAATGGAAAACCCAATTTTGTCCTTGTTACCCACAGTCACTTCGACCATGCTGATGCGAAGAGATTCGACACCACAGTAGTGTGTCCATCAACATGCAAATTCAATAGAAGTGTGTCAATGAAGGTTGGAGAGAAGAAGAGTGTTGATGGAATCAACGTAGAAATGATCTCAGCAAGCCACCATCAGGATCCTTACCCAACAGGTTACATATTTGAGCTCGAAGGGAAGAGAATCGCTCACTTGGGAGACACGTACATCGACGGAGTCAAGAAGCTGCCAAACATAGACCTACTTTTACTGCCTATCGGCGGATTCTTCACAATGAATATTGACGAAGCCGTTAAAGCGCTTGAAATAATCTCTCCTAAACTTGCGATACCAATGCACTACAATACGCTGCCGCAGATCAAGGCAGACCCAAACGACTTCAAACAGAAAGCAGAGAAGAAAGGGTTCAAGGTTAAAATACTCAAAATAGGAGAGACGATGGAGTATTAGAATACGAGAAGATTAATTCCCTTGGATCCCAGGAAGCCTCATGTGCCTTTCGAGTTCCCAATTGCTGATGGTAAAAGGGTTCCGTAAGGGTTACTCCTTGCATGGCTCACTTTGTTTCTCCTTGTGAGCTTTGATGAAAGCTTTCAGCTTAGTTGATAATCCAAGGGATCAAAGTACACTTCGAAGAGACCTGACTATTCAAGAGAACATAGGCTAAACCTTTCACATTCCCTTCTTTTTTTGGTCTGATACTCATTAGAAGGAATCTCGATTACAGGTTCACTCCTGAAATGAAAATGCATGCATTAAGAATTTAGGAGAGAATCGCTTTAGATGTTAAGACCGTATTCATCAGATTCAAGCGTATCTTGCCATGTTCAGCCTTCAATGAATCGCATTGGGAGTAGTGTTCTAAATGGCTGGCAGTTCCACACTTGACTTGCTTTTCAATCCAAGTTCTATAGCAATTGTTGGAGACAGAAGAGAGAATAACTTCTACTGGGCACATGCCATTCGCAATGCCGATTTCAAGGGGCTAGTCTACTACGTCAATACCGCTGTCGATCATGCAATGGGCCAGAAGTTTTACAAGAGTCTCATAGAGATTCCTGACCCTGTGGACTACGCGATAGTGTCTGTTCCGGCAAAGCTGGTTCCGAGTATAATCTCAGACTGTGCAGAGAAAGGCGTGAAATTCGCATCCATATTCTCTTCAGGTTTCAGCGAGACTGGAAGTAAGGCGGGCAAGATACTTGAAGAAGAGATTCGGAAAGCTGCTTCTGGAAAGGTGCGTGTAATTGGCCCTAACTGCATGGGCGTCTACTGCCCGCGTGGTGGTTTAGCCTTCCGTCTAGATCAACCAAGGACGCCAGGGTCAGTAGCATTAATTTCTCAGTCAGGCGGACTCTCGATAAACTTCACCCTCTCAGGTTGGAGACACGGCATAAGATTCAGCAAAGTTGTATCATATGGCAACGCTGTCGACATCGGTGACGCAGAGCTCCTAAACTACTTGGCGGACGATCCTGAGACAACCATAATAGGAGCATACTTGGAAGGCACCAAGGATGGTCGGAGGCTAGTTAGTGCTTT
>JAHPYV010000269.1 GCA_019058495.1 Promethearchaeati archaeon | reverse complement strand
ATTGAACTTGTAGTAAGCCATTAAGGAGCTAGCTAGTATTGCTGACAAGATCATCCCATCTGTTGACCCAAGAATAAGCGAGCACACCAGAAGCCCTATGGCTACTGGAATGCACGTGCTAGGCATTGCCCCATTCAGGACGTCCAGCATATTCACGGCGTTGGCTGCTATAGCCGTACCCACAATGATTAGCAGGGGGTATACTATTGTCATTCTAGTTCCGCCGATGAGGGGAATCACTGGATACGGAGTATAAGTCTGAAACAGGAAGAGGGGCCAGCATGCTAGCGCTGACAAGACAGGTTTCGTCTCGGGACCCAATGTTCTGAGGTCATCGAGCAGACCAATCGATGCTCCAGTAGCAATCATAAGTATCACTGAAAGCATTGCAGTCCTGACTTCTGGTATTAGTACAAGTGCAAGAACGCCTCCAACCACAACAGTCATCAGTACGCCGATTCCGCCCATCTCTGAAATCTCAGGTTTGGTGACTTTGTGGTAGTCTGTTCCAGTGATTCCCATTTTCTTAAGCTTCACTATTAGGCGAGGCATCAGGATCATAGTAAGCGCGAATACAACTATGGATATGGCCAGGGTGATCAGTATGTCATTCACGTTCGGCAAGTCAATGTCCATCATCGCACTCAACTGACCCCAATCTAAATTAGTGAGTAATGCTGTGTCATAGATGACGCTGTGTATTTATTTCTTGTCATTTTATCATGGGTTTGGACGATTTGTCTAGAAGGCTTCCCATCATCGATTGAGAATGACCGTTACTAAGTGGTCCTCATTGAACAGCAGAAATCTGGAAGATGATTCGAATTACCCACCTAGGTTCTGAAGAAAGTGCCTCTCAACTCAAGACGGTCTTCGAGTTGTAAGAACTCAAGGATATTCTGAATAGTTGTCCCTGAAGTGCAAGCTTTGCAGAACGTGCTAATCAGATCTTTCATTTCCACTTTGAATTTGAGAAATCTAAGCGTCATCTTTCTCTCGGTATACGTAATGACTTGGCGACAAGGAAGAAATTTGGTAAATTCTCTTTTCCGTCCGCTTTCGTCTAAGCGTTACTTAACCACGTTGACTTGGTGGGCTCGGTGCCGTCCTGCCTCTCGCTACATTAATAGAGTCATCAGATATCGCCAATATCCTCAATGTTTGCTTCATGCTTGACAGAACTCTCAATGAATCTGGTCACCGATTGCTAAAAATGACTCTATTGAAGTCAGTCATCCTTTCCCTTCTCGTTATTGTGCGATTTCACCCAGAAGATGAGGTCTTCGACTGATGGCTCATTCATCATGACTCCCTTTAGGTGAGGCAGCCCAACGAGTTTCCGCACAAGTGCGATCTTGTCATCGTCTCCCTCTTCATAGAATGTTACGTCATAACTATCAGGCCTTCTTCTATAGCTGGAACACAGAGAATTCAGAGTCTTGTCCGTTTGGGCTGCGTCAAAAGCCACCTCTATGGCAGTCTTGAACTTCAGTTTCTTGATCAACGAGTTGACCTCGCCAGAAAGCGCAATCTTGCCTTCATCTAGCACAATACACCTTTTTATTGTCTTTCTTGCAAAACCCATGTCATGGGTCGCGACCAATGACACGACTTTCTCATCGAGTAGAAGGTTTGAGAAGACAATTCTATTTGCCACATCAAGATTAGCTGTAGGTTCGTCTAGGATCAATAGCTTGGGATGTCTTCCAAGTGCTATGGCAAGAGTAAGGATGACTCGCTCCCCATAGGAGAGATAAGCCCACCATTTGTTCCATATATCTATTACCCCACACTTCTTGAGTACTTCGCGAACCTTTTCAACGTCGACACCGGCCACGCGCCGATAAAAGTTGGTTATTTCATTTGGAGTAAATCTGTCATGATAGTTCAGGTCTGGTGAAACATATCCTATCAATCGCCTAACAGCCCGCTCACGCTTTACGACATCCATTCCGAAAACTTCACAGCTGCCTTCATCTGGTAGAAGCATCGTACCTACAATCCTCAGCAAAGTTGTTTTGCCTGAGGCGTTGGGTCCCAGAATGCCAAAGATTTCTCCTTCGTTCACTTCGAACCCAATATGTGAAAGGATTCTCTTTCCTCCAGCTATCTTGCCTATGTTCTCACCAACAACAACCGGCATATGAAGAATGACACCTCAAAATGTAAAAAGTATCCCTTTCTTCTTTGCAACTCTGATACTTCTTCTCAAGGTGAGATAACCAACAGCAAATACTAAAATTGTTATTAGAGGCGCCGCAGTTAAGTACAATGGTAATTTGGTGGGTAAATTCGGTTTTAGAAATGCATAGCGGGTGACCGTAAGAAGATAATATGTTGGAAGCAAGACCTTCAACAGACTAAAAGGATAGGGTATTACATCCGTGCTGAAAGTAAGGCCACTAAGGAGAGCAACAGCGTCGTATGCTGCTCTCTGAAAAGTTCCTACGTGTTTGTAAAGGATGTAAAGACCCAAAAATACTAAAGCGAACGAGAAGAAAAACAACCATGATATACAATACAGGTATACTATGAAAACCAGAGATGTAGCGCTAATCGCCAGGTTAACACCAATAAGACCCAACGTGATTATGAATGGTATCGAGAAAAGTAGAGCATTCAGTGTCTGCATAATCGCGTACCCCAAGCCGAGTTCAATGAAGCTTGCACCGTATACATATAGTGTCAGCACATTCTTCCGCTGCTGATCATAGGTGAAGTCAGAGACGACATTATAGAAGGAGCCCGAAACTGAGACCCATACGATGTAGCCAGTCAACAAAAAATAAGCGTAGCTGACTCCCGAGAACTCAGTGCCTTGGATTGACACAAAAACGCCCACCAGAATAGCGTAGAGTGAATCCTTTAACGATGGGAATAATCTGTATACGTAGTCCACAGGGTATTTACGCTGCATTTTCAAATTGCGATAAGTAATCCCCCAGACAATTCCAAGACGTCTACGTATCGACGGAAGATACTTA
>JAHPYV010000051.1 GCA_019058495.1 Promethearchaeati archaeon | reverse complement strand
CTATTATTCCGATGTCTGGATCATATCTAACTCCAGGCAACTGTATATGCTCTTTTATCCCAAATGCAACGTTGCCTTGTTCGTCAAAGCTTTTCTCTTTCAACTTGAAGTCTACTACGCTTAACGCTTTTTTCAGAAAGTCTATTGCTCTACTACCTCGCAAAGTGACCCTACACGCAATGGGTTCATCCTTCCTGATGCCAAACTCTCTTACAGTCTGCTTAGCTTTGCACGGGGCAGGCTTCTGACCAGTTATCTCTTCTACTACTTTCATCGCCTTCTGAAGTGGATCTCCAGACTTGCCAACTGCGCAGTTTACTACCACGTAGCTAATTCTTGGCTTAAGCATTGGGTTCTCTTCCCATTTCTTGATTATCTCTTCGTTGTTATCCATCCTTCGACTGACCTCCGAAAGGCTATTGACTACCAAATGCCCAAGTATGTTGACTTACGTACCCATTCTTAAATCTTAGGTGACGGGTAGAGCAGTAGATCACATAAAGGTTTAATAAGCATAGTTCCCATTATCTCTCGCTCAACAGTGCAAACTGGCTAATAAAGAATAGGAGGTACTCCATTTGGTCAAGGCCAGGTATGGAAAAGGCAGCAGGCAATGCTCGCGTTGTGGTTGCCACCAAGCGATAATCAGGCGCTACAGACTGAACCTTTGTCGTCGTTGTTTTAGGGAAGTTGCTGGGAAATTGGGTTTCCAAAAACTCTCTTAGTTAACTAAGGGTTAGGTTGAGTTCTACTTGTTCTATCGGTCGGTTTGCTTATTCACTGGTTGTGGGTAGGATATGATGGGTTCTTCTTTTCCAATCGCAAAAGTGTAGTCTATTGGAACTTCGATTGTTGTTGCGTCATCTATTTTCAGACTGACGTTGGTTCTGAGGTTGGTCCCTTTAGGTTTATGGATCTCTTCAACGCGTCCGATCAACCCAACGTTCTTGCCACCACTTATCAGTACTAGCGTTCCCGTCTCATACGGTACGACGTCGACTACTTTCTGGTTTGGGATCTCGATCTTCAAGGTGTCGTGTGTTTTGACCTTCGAAAGTTCTCCCTCGGATTCTTCTTTGTTAATTAATATGTTTCTTCCATCATGCAGATTGAGCTGTAGATTGTCGCCTCTGACCGATACTTTGTTGACCACATTGCAGAGTTTGAATCCTGTCTCATTCTTGCCTATCGGGTGTAGGTCGAGTCCTCGTTTAGGGAGTGGAAGAACTCTAAAGAACTTATCGGTTGACGGAATAGAGATAACATCCATTAACCCCACTGGGAACTTGTGATCCTGCCTTTTAATCCCATCAACGATTACCTTCCCCTCATATAGAACATGTCTAGCTTCTCTAGCGGTGTAAGCTGGGGCAAGCATTTCTCTGACGAGATTGAGGAGCGGTATTGAACTATTCATTGGGTGTGGTCCACTATGGGGGCGTACGGCCCAAGAATAACGATTTCGAGGTATTCTCCAGTCTCTAGGAACGGCGAGTCTCTTCAGGTGTTTTCTTGGCCCTTTCTTAGGCAACCTTCGTTTCCTCCTTCGTCGTGGCTCCTTTGCGCTTAAGAATTTCGTTCCGCCAGTCGTCGAGTTTCAACTTAACTATCGTTACTCGAGAGGGTTTGATTGGGACGAAATATGACTGTCCGCTTGTCTTCTCTGCTGTCACTCCGTCGATGAAGATTACATATTCCTTGAGATCAAGACGAGCGACCTTTCCTTGGACGCCAGAAAACATTCCATCCGCAACTAGGACTTCATCGTCTTTGCGGACCGGAAGATTCCTAACACCGTACTTGTCTCTCAGTTCCACGGACAATCGTGCAACAAGCGCCTTTCTTCTTCTGTGAAGGGGCGCATTGTGTATGGCTCTTCTTTGCTTTCTTGGGCTCTTAGATGTTGGCACGGTAATATCCTCCAAATTCATGATATCAATCAGTTGTGGCAGTATCTAGACGTAGATTCCTACCAATCATACAACTATGCTAGCAATTGTAGCTATTTTCGACCATCTCTCTGCTGCTTCCTTGGCTACGGGACCACGCGCCTCACTTCCTTGAGGTTCTCCCTCTGGGCTAACTACGACCGCTGCATTATCCTCAAACACCACCCAAGCCCCATCGGGTCGTCTGTAAGACTTTCTCTGTCTAACGACTACAGCCCTCACAATCTTCCTTCTCATTTCAGGAGTACCCTTCTTGACTGAGGTAACAACCATATCCCCCACACTCGCTGCAGGGAAACGATTCAGCCTACTCTTATATTGGGTGACGGCTATTATTTTGAGTACCTTAGCACCCGTGTTGTCTGCGCAAGTAATAAGGGAACCAACAGGTAGCCCCCTGCAGAGCCTTGGCTTGTTGCCAACCTGTATCTTTATTCTCTTGGCCAACTGCTTGACCTCCTGGATACCATTACACGCCCATGTTCTTAATTAAAGAACTGAGTTATTTTACTTCTTCTCCACAACAACGAACGAAACAGTTTTGCTCAAAGGACGACATTCTGCAATCCTGACAGTATCTCCCTCTTTAGCGGAGATGCAAGGAGGATTGTGAGCGTGGAGATGCTTACCTCTCCTCTCATATCTCATATACTTCTTGACGTAATACAAGTATTCCTTTCTGACAACAACAGTTCCAGCCATTTTTCCGCTTACGACGAGCCCTTCGAATACTCGACCCCTAACTGGAAGAGTTCCATGGAATGGGCAAAATTCATCTTCACACTTATTCTTTGGTGGATTCACGTCGAGCCCGATACTTCGCTTCATGATGGCTTACCTCTAGATACAATCACGAGTTGACTCTCTTGTAGCTTGAGTGCATGATCATCGAGACTGAGTAGCATCTAATGCCGAATCATGTGAATTGAGGATCCGTCTTCAACCCTTAGAAGCGCAAAATAAAGCCTTTTCTATAAAAGACTTTCCAGTAGATGCTTTTCTTTGCTAACGATTCTGTCTGATCACTTTTCTCCTTTTCATCTTTATTCTATTCTCAGGGCGTCCAACTATGTCTGCTCCGTTGATTCTGATTTTGCCATTATCAGGGATAGATAACTCAAGAATGACCGTTTTTTTCGGTATTCTCTTTGTGAATGAATTTCCTGTTGCAATGACAATCATGTTACGAGATTCCATGATGATAGGGCCTTCCATACCTAGGTAACCTTCATGTTTGCTCCACACGATCTTAGCGTACAAACCTATCAACTCATGTCGAACCACATTTTCTCGCGTAACCCTAATGTCCTATTATCCTCCTTCACCTTTTCTTCTCGGTCGTTCTTCTCCATTCACGGTTAGGATCCTAGCTATTGTTCTCCTTATCTCTCGGATCCTCCCAGGACTTTCAATAGTTCCTCCACCCGTTCGTAGTGCTCTAGCTCTTGTCAGTTCAGCTCTGAGTTCCTCGAGCCTCTTTTCTCTTTCAGGAGGTGTCATTCCTTTTATTTCCTTGATGTGTAGAATTGTCACTGCAATTACTTCCTCTTTTTCTTTTCAGCTTTCTTTTCCTTCTTGGCTACGGTTTTCTTTTCCGGTTTGGCTTCAGCTTTCTTTTCTTCTTTTGCTGGAGGTTTTTTGGCTTTTGCTGCTTCAGTCTTCTTTCGCACTTCCTTTTCTTCGACCGGTTCCTTTCTACTTTCCAGTGGAGTTTCCGGCAACACCTGCTCAGATAGTTTAGGCTTTTCTTCAACTTCTTTAGTTGGCTCGCTAGGATTTTCAGTTACAGTGCTAGCTATCTCAGCAGGAGGTTTCTCGACTTTAACAACCTCCTGTTGGGCAACTGGTTGGGCTATTTCAGGGTACTTGACCTTGATCTTGTCGGGCAATTCACCCGGCAACATTATCACAACTCTGACTCCCATCACACCTGGCTTCAGGAAGGCCGCGGCAGTTGCTTCTTTCACATACATCTTGACTGGTTCACCACACTTAGATATTACTCCATCCTTGAACTTCTGATAACGCGCGCGTTGGCTCGTGAGTTTTCCACTAATAGTAATCTCAGTTCCTTTCGCTCCTGCCTCCATTATCCTCCTCATCACTCCGTACACTGCCCTTCTGTACTGGAACCCTCTCTCAAGTGATGAAGCAAGCCTTTCAGCCATGATTTTTGCGTCAAATTCAGGAACTTCAACCTCAGCAACTTCTATCTGAGGATTATCAATCCCAAAAACCCGCTTCAATGCCTCAGTAAGTTCACGGACCGTTTTTCCTCTTCTTCCTATGACAAAACCGGGTCTCGTGGCATAAATAACAAACCTAGTTCCCAGCGGAGTCTTCTGGATATCAACTCCACCATACCCAGCTCTTTTCAGCTCTGAGTCAAGATACTCATCGACGCCGACTCTTTGAAGACCCTTAATCACAAAATGAGTTTTTATCGGCAAGTTGCGATTCGACCTCTACTCTGAAACCTCTTCAAGAACCAATTGGACTCGAGTCAGTTGTTCATACTTGGGGGAGCTTCTACCGAAACCCCGGGGGATAAAACGCCTCAATTTTGGACCCATATCAACTGAAGCATGAATAATTTTGAGTTTATCAGCATCAAGCCCTTTGTACTCAGCACTACCTTCAGCATTCTTCAGAATGCCAAGTATACGTTTTGCAACTTTAATCGGATAACCGCCGGCAAACCATTTATAATCTCTAAGTTTGTCAGCATGGTGACCAAGCTTCTTCTTGTGCTGACGAAATGGGATCATCCTCTTCTCGGCGACAACATCCTCAAGCATCTCCTTAGCATCTTCAAGTTTCAACCCCCTAAGTTCCCTGCAAACCTCGGTGGTTTTCTTGAGGGAGATGCGCAAGTCTTTTCCGCTTGCTTTGACAGTCTTGTCTGGGTCTATTCCCATGATGGAGTAGCCCAACTTCTTAGTCATAATGAATCGCCATCTCGCCGCTTTCTTCTGTTTACAGTTTCGTTAGGTCACGAAGTATTGCACGCCTTCAAGATCGATAGCAGAGTCTGGAAATCTCTCTTAGGTATATAAATCAATCGTATCCTGTAAAAACTGAGCTCAGGCAGAGTCCGTCTTACTTGAGAGGCACATATGCCGAAGACTTGGTCGCGCCTATACCGGGGTTACCATGCGAAACCTTCTTGCACGGAGGCGAATACTCGCCGAGGTAGTGACCTATCATCTCTGGCTTTACCTCAATAGGGATGAACTCCTTTCCATTGTGTATAGCTATGGTCAGCTCAACCATCTCAGGAAGTATAACCATATCTCTGTCATGAGTTCTAACAGTTACTTTCTTACCCTTCTTAAGAGCTCTATGAGCGCGTCTGAGATTCTCAAGTAATTTCTTATGTCGGGGTGGAAGCCCACGTAGCAAGCTCCTCCTCTGCCTTGATGGAAGCAATTTAACAAACTCGTCCATAGGCAGTTTCTCCAGTTCTTCCACCGTGAAGCCTCTGAAAGCAAATGCTTTAGGCATGCCCCGATTTCACCTTTGGGAGTCGTAATCAACGATTGAACCTTACTTTGCCAATCGCATAATGGGGTTTCGGTATATAGTTTTTGTGTTCACGTTTCTTCCCAATTCCAGGATTGGAAATTCACACCACGCATCGCATTTTAGATCGCGAGCTAGCCACTGAACTTCTTTATAGCGCTCGTGACGTCTGACCTGAACTTGGATAACAATCTCTTGCTTGAATCGTCTGTTCGTCCTTCGACAGTTATCCTTATCTTTGGCTCAGTATTAGAAGGTCTGACGAGTGCCCAACCCTCATCTGAGACAATTCTAACTCCGTCAGTAACGTCAATTCTGTATCCTTCTTTCCCGTACTTCTCGTTCAAGTATTCAACGACTAAGAACTTGATCTTATCAGGGCATTCTATGTTTTCTCTTAGGCTCGGGTAACTCCTCATCCTATCCATGATGACTGCAAAGGGCTCTTCAGAATAGGCGAGTATCTCAGCCAACTTGACACTCGCCAGTACACCGTCGTCAAAAGGGTAAAAATCTGGGAAGTAAAAGTGACTGGAAATCTCGACGCCGAAGAGAGCTTTGTGAGTTTTTATTGCCTCAGTTATGAAGACGTCTCCCACTCTGACTCTGACCACTTCTCCGCCCATCTTTGATATCTCATCATCTAGAACAATTGAGCAGGAGACATTCGCCACGATCTTGCCTTTTCTTTTGCCAAGATATTGTTTGGCAAACATTATCGCGACTTTCTCGGGAACGGTTTTCCTTCCCTTGTCGTCAATGAACACCGCGCGATCTGCATCTCCATCATAGGCAACTCCGAAATCAGATTCTGTCTTGACCACTAGTTCAGAAAGTTCCTTTAACACTTCCTTTCCCTCGACGCTTGGGTCGGGGTCCCTGCCAGGAAATCTTCCATCAGGCTGAGCATTGATTGTGACCACTTCAATTCCGAGCTGTTTGAATAGCTGGGGTGCTATTACTGATGCGGCACCGTTCCCGGGATCCAACGCAACTTTCAATTTTCTGCCAATCTTGATGCGATCAATAATGAAGCCGGAATAATCAGCTAGAGTCTCGTTGGGTGGAGTGATATGCACCTTACCTACTTGGCTCCAACTCTTCTTCAAGAAGTCTCTACTGAAGAAGATTTCGCGGATCGTTTTGTTTTGGGTAGTGTATCCAGTTCCATCGTTATGTCGAAATCTTAGGCCGTTATACTCAGGCGGGTTGTGTGAAGCCGTTATAACAACGCCAGCCTTTGGCTTCTTTCTCCATGTTGCAAAGTTGACTACTGGAATAGGAACCATGCCGACAGAATCAAAGTTGCATCCTAGAGACGCAGCACTTGACGAGAATATCGTCTCTATTATCTCGCTACTTAATCTGGTATCCCTACCGATTACGACTTCACCCGAGCCTTGGAGAAAAGTACCAAAGGCAAGTCCTATCCTAGAGACAACCTCTGGAGTAAGCTCTTCATTAAAAATCCCGCGAATATCATATTCTCTAAAAATGTCTTCAACGCTCAAGAGAGGATCACCTTGTTATACCAGTCAGCTGACGACTAGCGCATACCTCCGAGATGAGACTCAGACTAATACTAGATTTCAATGCGACTGCCAAACTAAACAGACATCGAAATCCTTTAGAATTCAACGTGAACAATTCGGGCTCTTAAAAATATCGGATACGAATTGGTGCCGCGGGCGGGATTTGAACTCGCAGGATACCAGAGGGGCTCTAGATATCCTCCTGCGACAACCGGATCTTCAGTTTCGCCCTTCACAGGAAATCAGTTTTCCTCATGCGACCGGCGCTGTCGGTTGTTTTGTGGACGTTCTCCCGGTCTGAGCTACCGCGGCACTTGATACCCTTGTAGAGTTTAATACTCGGTCTGCTTCTTTTAAGTTTTTCTTCTTGACTTGACAGCTGAACTGCTAGACGCTTTGATAGAGTCTCGATTCTTGCGGCGTCGCGGTGGGTCTTAGCCAAATTGCTGTCTTCACGAACAATTCATGTTTCTCTGTGACTCAATATTGCTTATATCAGATGTTTCCCAATCGGTTGTGAAACAAGCATTGGCGGCAAGGTAACTACCGCGACTGACACCGAAAATGACGCCCATAGTCAAGTGTGCTTTCATAAGTCTACATTATTCTTCTAATGATGATCACAACTGCAGAAGTGACAATCATTGAGGTACTTTCAGCCAAGACGAATCTTGCGTAGTTGGGGATGCTTGTTCCTGTAAGGACTACAGCGATGGAAAAGTAGGATGCAAACGAAAGCGCGAGAACTAAGAGTGCGGAGAGAATGGATGCCATTTCCATCTTTCCCATTAACGCACGTAGGCCGCCTCTTTCACTCGTCTTCCATTTTGAAGTTCTTCTATCTCTGAGTGAGAAATGCCTGTAGATGGTCTCAGCCAAAACCATTTCGATCCCTCCCAAGGTCAGAGAAACTCCGATTGGAACAAGGGTAAGGAGGTATATGCTCGTTATCTCAAAAGCAATCTGCGCGTGTAGGACAATAACACTTTGCATAACTCCGGCTAGCCCAATAAGTGCCAGTCCAAGTCCTGTGTTCATTCTTTTTCTCCAAGTGAATATCAACGACATTATGAGCCAACCTCATCAGCTGCAGATGAACATCTAAAGCATTCTCTTATGTCTCCTAAATAAACATTTTCAATCGCACTGCCTAGAACTCAATTATCCGAGTCTAATGAGTACTGATCCATTCTCTGAGTTGCTTGGATAAGTCCCTGGATAGGAAACCAAAAAATAATATATATGAATAAGGCTATGAGCCTCTCAGAACGGGCGGGTGGTCTAGGTACGGTTGCCCTTCCTGTGGCTCTCGCTAGATGGTTATGATACCGCCCTGAGGAGAGTAAGAGACCAACAGTCGATCTGGCTGTCAATGTTTCGATACTTTCCGGGCAGACACGGCGGTGGGGCTAATTGGAGAGTACCTTTAGCACCGAATCGCCGGTTCAAATCCGGCCCCGCCCACTAATTTCGCTTTGTTCTCCTTACTAGCATGCTTTGACAACTAGTGGAGTTTGGAATTCGAGAACTAATTCTCTAATACAAAGCATTTGTGGTGGACCGGGCGAGAATTTCCCTCGCCAGCAGTCGCAGGCGAGATTTGAACTCGCGACTTATGGTTTCCTACAATTTGTTAGTAGGATAGATCTCCACGATGCCAACGTGGCGCTCTTCCAAACTGAGCTACCGGCCCACCAAGCTCCCAGCGGTCTCAAGCGAGGCTAGGAATGAAAACCTTACGGACACGCCGGTTTGGCGCCCTCAGATCTATGATTCTGCGACGTTAATAAATCCTGCTGACTTGGAAATACCTGTTATCTCAGCCTTTCCTTGTGTACGTTCTTTGTCTGCCAAGTGTATCCTCTGATCTTTCTCGATCTTCCATATCCACATGCAGCGCACCGATGCTTGCGAATATGATACGCTCTGCGGCCGCATCTCCTGCATCTTATGTGTTCCGCTTTGTGCGCTTTGCCGAAACTCGGTGTTCCCTTGGTCATTGATTTTCACCTTGGCGGCGGACTTATCATTATTACGTTGTCTCCTCTAACAACGATCGTCCCGATCCTCTTTATATTTTTATCATCAACTATGTCTTCTGCTTCCTCCAAAACAAGATTCATATGCATGTCAAAACCGCGGAGTTTTCCACGTATTTCGCGTCCGCCTTTCAGTTTAACTAAGACGTTTGAATCAAGTGATCTCTGAAGGAGGTCGGGTGGTCTCTGCTGACTCATATTCGTATGCACGCACCTTTGCTGATAGCATGATTGCAACATGAGTAGCTATGTATAGACTATTTAAATCTTCCTAAGTTGTGGAAATTACTCCGGCTTCGCAATTATATGCTCTACAGCCTTTATCTGCTTTGATGATGAATTCTGATCGGATCCCATGAATGGCATCAAGAGATGAGCTACTTTCTCCTCCTTTGCATTGCCAAGAATAGCCTCTTGCAAGATTTATTTACCTGTCTTTGAATTGTCGTATAACAACATTGAGAATCGACCTGGGAATGGTGAAATTGGGGAGATTTCTGAGAAAGGACAACATCAATGACTTGCGGAGCAAATTACAGACGGCCAGTGAGTTGGGGGAAATCCTTCTTCCGCATGGCTGTAGAGTTGAAGGCTTCCCACTGAAAGGGGGAGAAGTTTTCGTTGTCAACAACAAACCAGTTTTCTTCATGGGAAGCGATGGAGACGTTATACCTCTTCTAGTCTATATCTTGAAATCCAGCCTACCGCTCCCTCGCGTAACGGTGGACATGAACGCGGTTCCTCATATATGTAACGGGGCTGACATATTCAAAGGTGGGGTTAGAAACATTGACCCTGATGTGAGGCCAGACGGGATTGTTGTCGTTGTGGACGAGAAAAACTTGAAACCTATCTGTGTGGGAACCAGTTTAATGGACGCGAGAGCGATGCGAGAAGCCAGTGGAGGCAAAGTCATTAGAAACATTCATTATGTGGGTGACGATCTCTGGAATTTCTCTAGGAGTTTGGATAACCGTATGTCATAGGAGGTTGCCGATATCTGTCCATCGGTGAGGTTCTTGCATTGCATGTAAACTAATCTCAGCTTGATCAATGAAAACGTTATAATAGTACCAAGACAATAAGAGTTCATAGTGAAGTGTGGGGGTTAATCGATTCTTGCCCTTGCCTCGTTTTTTCAGAAGCAAAAAGGAACAGAGGAAAGATGAGAAGGGCGCTGGGGACTCGGAACTTGTTGACATCGAAGAGCTGAAAAAGAAGGTCGGCGTACTGGAGGAAGACGAGCCTGGAAAGGGCCTAATCCATCAGGACGAATCCGATATTATCTATATCAAGTCCATAGATCTCGAGGGTCTTTCGAATATTCAACAGGTGTCAGGCGAGATAGAGAGAGGCAATATAGTCATTGTTTATGTTGGTCGTCTACAGTATGGACAGAATAGGGAACTTAGAAGGGTAGTAGATCAGCTGAGGGGCGTATGTAGGAGCATCGGGGGCGATATCGCGCAACTCGGGCAAGACTATATTGTTGTAACACCGCCTTTTGTCAAGATATACAAAAAGGGTGTTTCTCAACACCAATAGCTCTGAGAGAACCTTGGTGAGGGTTGCTACTTTATTCTTATGGTTTCGAGGTTCTGTGGCACCTTAGTCTCAATTCTGAATTGGCTGTGTATCGCAGCGGCCAAATTTAGACATTTGCTGCTTTCGCCATGACACAAGATTATTCGCTCGGGTCTTGGAGTGACTTGCCTAACATAGCTGAGAAGTTGTTTACGATCAGAGTGTCCCGAGAAGCCCTCAACCGTCTCGACTCGCATATTTACCTTGACGATTTCAGTTCTCCCATCCCTCAATTGCATAGGGATTTCGTGCCATCCTTTCTGTACTCTTCGGCCCAGAGTTCCCTCAACTTGGTAGCTGACGAATATCATGCAGTTTCTTTCGTCACCTGCCATTAATCTGAAGTACTCAACGCTTGGGCCACCTGTAAGCATGCCTGATGTAGCTATTATGATGCAAGGTTCCCCTGCTACTATGTCTGTTCTGACTTCGTTGCTCTGAACCTTAACGAAGTATTCTGCTAAGAATGGGTTTCGTCCTTGATGGAAGATTCTTTCCCTTAGATCTTGAGCCAATAGTTCCGGGTGAGTTGTGTGAATAGCTGTGGCTTCAGAGGTCATTCCGTCAATGTAGATGGGAACCTCGTCGATGATTTTCCTCCGAACTAGTTCCTCTAGAACGAGCATAAGTTCTTGTGCCCTGCCGACCGCGAGAACAGGAACCAGTACTCTCCCGCGTCTGCTTATAGTCTCTTTTATGATTCTCGCTAATTGCTCCTCGGTTCTGTTCCTAGGAGACATCATATCATTCTGTCCGCCATACGTCGATTCCATGATCAACGTCTCAAGTCTTGGAAAGTTTGAATTTGCTGGCTCAAGGAGTCTAGTTCTAGCATACTTGAAGTCACCTGTATAAGTCATATTGTATAGCCCGTCGCCAATGTGAAGATGAGCCATGGCACTACCTAAAATGTGTCCTGCATTATGGAGTGTAAGTCTTATGTCTGGCGATATGTCAGTCACTTCTCCATAGTCAAGTGGAATTGTGTGCAAAACAGTTTCTCTGACATCCTTCGGACCATAAGGTAGCAGTTTTCCTTCCTTTTCCGCGACTTCCAAATAGTCAAGCTGAAGGAGTGTCATCAGATTCTTAGTTGCCTTTGTACAGTAGACAGGACCCCTGTACCCATACTTGTAGAGGAAGGGAAGAAAGCCCGAATGATCAATGTGAGCATGCGTTATTATTACGGCATCCAGTTCGTCGATATCGAATTCGTTAACCGACAATTTCGGGAATGCATGTTCCGTGCTACCCACGTTCACACCGCAATCAACGAGTACTGAACTTTCTTGCGTCTGAACCAGAATAGCTGTTCTCCCTACTTCTCTGAATCCACCTAAAGCAGTTACGCGTACCCATTCATTCTTCAGCGCTGGTATTCGATAGATTCTTTGCCCGACTTCTCTCAGTATTTGTTTTCGTTTCTCACTCTCTTTCTGCATTATATTTGAGATCTGCATGACAGTCCTGGATTCGAGAGGCGGTGTTCTGACGACGGATGGTCTCCAATAGGTTAGCTTTGTTATCTCTCCAAGCGTGTTTCCATTTCGACCAATCACTAGGCCTGGTTTCTTAGCCTCTATTACAACCTCACCGACATTCTCATCAAAGTATATCTTGGTTATCTCTGCCTCTGGTGGAACAATTTCTCTGATTTTCTTCTCTGCCTCTTCGTTTTTTGTGCGAACATTTGGATCAAAGCGTAGGACTATTCTCTTCCTTAGCTTCTTAGCAAGCTCCTTGACGAATCCGCCGTCTTCGAGTAATACCTTCGGATTCTTCGAGTACACAGCTATCTCTGGTCCTTCAAATTCCACGCTAGTGACCATTGCTGAGGCGGGTAACCCTTGGATTATAGTCTGTCTAATATCACTTAAAGCATCTTCAGCCAGCATTGCGCACTCCTTCTAATTACCAAATATGAGTTTCTCAGTTTGAACTAGTTATCTTCTAAGAACTCTATGATGAGTGGGCCTTCTTTCTCTTTGAACCAAGCTCTTCAACGGCCTTCAAGATCTCGCTCTCAGAAAGCTCATGATAATTGGACTTAGTGATGTAAGCGACGTCGAAACCATTTCCAGAAGCAGCATCCCTCTCCATGGATGATCTGGTGGCCCTAATGACTAGCGGTATCGCATCCTTCACCGTGAGATCATCTGAAAATGAGTCTTCGAGCAATCCATAAGCTATTGGTCCGCCACTTCCAGTTGCTATGAACTTATCACTGATTAAACTACCTACGGGGTCAAGCGCGTATAACTGGGGACCAGAGTCGTCCACACCACCGATTATGGCTTCCATGAAGTATGGATACTGTCTTGCGTCGAAGAGAATCGTAGAAAGAAGGTTGGCAGCTGCCTTCACGCGCATTGGCACACCGTTCCTGACCTTAAAGATGTTGATTTCAGCTTGCAGTGAATCCATGACTCTCTGGGCGTCGGCCACTGATCCAGCAATCGTGGCTGCGAGATGGTCATCAATCTTGAAGAGCTTCTTCGCAGTTTTTGAAGCAATGTAGAGACCCATGGTCGCCCTCCTATCGGTAGCTAAAACGACTCCGTCCTTACACGTTAGGGCAACCGTCGTGGTCCCTTTTAGAATATTGCCTAATGTATTCTCCCTTGTATTCCTCAAAGTCAATGTGTGACACACTCCAAAATGAGAGAGAAGTTAGTGCAGCAGAAGTTCACAGAACGCACAAAGATGATTGGAGAAGAAAGATAACCGATATTTAAGTATTTCGTGTAGTGACATCGTTCTTGAGAAGAAAGTGTGACACATCGATGTGATCATTTCCAAATGGAATTGACTACTTGAGGTATCCTCCAGAATTACTCAACACATAAATACAGATTTGTCACTCTTCATTCTCTTAGTTATTAGTGACTGTGAAAAAGGAGCGGCTAGGGATGTTTCCTTATCACCAAATACAACTGCCAAGGCATATCGTGATCGGCGAGAACGTATTAGGATCTACTGGAACGACATGCAAAGAACTCGGTCTGGACAGTCCGGCACTTGTTGTAGCTGATGAGGTCACAATGAAGGTTGCGGGAGGAAAGGTTAAAGACTCGCTTGAAGAAGAGCAATACCAAGTTGACTCGTTCATAATAGATGCAGCCGACCTCGCCAATGTTGAAAAAGCTCAGCAAGGAGTACGTGGACTGGGCGCCAGAGTTGTGTTTGGGGTAGGCGGTGGAAGAAGTATAGACGTAGCTAAATTATCTTCATTCAATGAACATATACCGTTTGTCAGCGTTCCAACTGCTGCTTCCCATGATGGCATTGCTTCTCCTCAGGCATCAGTCAAAGGAATCGGTGAGCCACACTCCATAAAGGCTCATGCACCCATGGCCATAATCGCTGACACCAGTGTAATCATGAATGCTCCAGACGAGTCTCTAGTTGCAGGTTGTGGCGACGCTATTGCCAACTGGACTGCTGTGAAAGATTGGAAGCTTTCCTATAGGCTTCATAATGAATATTATGGTGAATACGCTGCTTCAATCGCCAAGCTCAGTGCAGCAGTAATAATAAGAAATAGAATGTTAATCAAAGGGAGGACCGAATCAGCTCTGCGAGTGATTCTGGAAGCATTGATCTCAAGTGGCATATCTATGTGTATAGCTGGAAGTAGCAGACCCGCAAGTGGCTCGGAACACATGTTTAGCCATGCGCTAGACCGAATAGCTACGAGACCAGCTCTACATGGAGCGCAGTGTGGTGTGGGTACGATAATGATGGAACTCCTGCATAACGGAGATTGGATTAAGATAAAGGACGCACTTAAAACCATAGGTGCGCCTATAACTGCTGCTGAACTTGGGATCGATGATGACCTAATAGTGGAGGCCCTTCATATAGCGCATACTACAAGACCTGAACGCTATACCATCCTTGGGGAGAAAGGATTGAGCATTGAAGCTGCCAAGAGACTTGCAAAAGAGACTGGCGTAATCTAGGCAGAAATGTACGAGCACTCCTTTGTTGCCTCTGGGGCCGCCCATCTATCGGAGTATGACCCTTTCACTGGAGAGTGTTCTTTCTCACGTCAACAATTCTAACTTTGCTTGGAACTAAACAAGCCAGAGTCGGTCTAACTTTTCTGCAGTGTGGTGCAGTCGAAAACTGCAAAGAATGTAAACTTCTGAAAGTCTGTCAGAAGCTCGAACCCGGAAGAGTGTACGAAGTAGTTAAATCGCGAGGTATCATACACC
>JAHPYV010000050.1 GCA_019058495.1 Promethearchaeati archaeon | reverse complement strand
GCTTGGTTCCTAGATGAGTGATTGCATAACCACCCGCACATCATTGTAAAGACGAGTTCTAGTTGGTCACCCAAATATCATCGAATTCTTAAGCCTCATCTCTGCTTGTCATCAACCTATAGGATGAAGTGCCAAAATTAAATAGTATTTTATGAAACAATAAGTCAATTGGTTAGTTATAAATGGATTCTCATCATTCTCCGATTATTGAAAGTATTGATGGGAGACGATCTCTTCCATTCTAATTCGTTGGGGAGCCTCTTGACATTCGTAATTCCAACAGCAATACCGTTACTGGACTCAATCGAGAGGTCCGCTGGGGTCGTTTGCAATGGAGATTGCTCATGCCACAGAAAATGATATTGAAAGAATCATGAGTCTGATCAAGGATTGCATAAGAGACATGGAATCTCACGGCATTCATCAGTGGGGCGAGTACTATCCTACCCGACAGATAATTCAGGACGATATTGAGAATAGATCTATGTTCACGGCAAAAGAACATGACGAAGTTTTGGGAATCATTGTAGTAAATGAAGAGCAACCCCCCGAATGGGAGAAGGTCAATTGGTCGACTCAAGAGGGCAGAATCTTGACGATACACAGACTGGCAGTGAAGCCGACAAGGAAAAAACAAGGAATTGCCAGAAGACTTCTGGATTACGCCGAAGACCATGCAGTCAACAACGGGTACGCCTCTATTAGATTAGATGCCTACAGTGGCAATCCAAGAGCATTAAAACTTTATGAAAAGCATCGGTACAATAGAGTTGGTCAGGTGTTTTTCCCAATGAGAGATCTTCCCTTCTATTGTTATGAGAAGAGCCTGAGAATAATGAAATCAAAGAGAATCCCTTGACGCCTGTTACGCTGATGTGGATTCAAGGTTCTGGAGGATAAATTGAGACCGTAATGCGCCTCCCGTATTTCTGGACAAAATGTCTCATGCAAGAAGGCAAGACATGAAAAGGACTGTCTTGCTCTCACACTTAATCGAGTTATATCTTCTTCGACCTCAACTTTTTTCCCTAATTTTGTTCATCTGGTAGCAAAGAAGCAGCTTGTTCCGACAACCCCCGCAACTATGAATAATGGTGAGCTAACGACGAACACGTACGAGATAAACGCGTACGAGAAAGAGAATACTGATGATTGTGAGTAACTCAATTGGAATGCCCCAGCAAGCACATAGAGCAATCCTGCGACAATCGAAAGTTCCATATTTGAAAAGCATCCACGATGGAAGAAGAAGAACACCCCAGTCAGAATCATCGCTATTGCTAGGAGAAGATTATAGACAAACGGGATAGCAATACCAAGTGCATTGATTGTAGTATAATAATAGCCGTACGGAGAGTAGTTTATGTCGTAGGTCAATCCTATGTAATCGAACATGTAGTATAGAATGCCAACTACTGAGGTGACAAGTGCAGTCGAAGCGGCGATTATACCCATTCTGTTTCTATTGAGTCTTCTGCGAATGATCAGCATTGAACCAATGTCGAAAACTGCGAAGATAAGGAAGAAAGCAGCGACGATCATGCTCCAAAAGCTCAGTGTCTGAATGGGGGTTGCGCCAACAACTGAAGGAAAGAAAAAGGATAGACCAATATACATTAAAGCGCCAGTGAAGCCCCAGACTGTGAGGAACACCTGTCCGATGCCACCTATGAAAGCCTCATTTCTCGCCCAATGCTTCGCGCGCAGAGTACTTTCAATCTCCTCAACCTTCTGTTTTGTCTCTTCAATGCTGAGAGACGATTTCACTATCTTGATCAGATCTCTTTTACTCGTTTTCTCGTCAACCGGTGTCTTTGATACCGACTTGACAAGTCGCAGGAGTTCTATGCGGTCGAGATCCTTCAATAGCTCGTCCTTTGGGCTCACCCCGTTCACGCCCTCTTCTCTTCAGACTGTAAACAGTCCTATCTCTCGGTGAAATGCCACTTAAGCTTTTTCAAAGAAAAGACAAAAAATATTACCGCTTATCATTCACCTAACTCATTATACTTCATCGCGCTGTTCACCCTAGGCAATTTCCATCATTCCTAGGTAAGTTCGACATTCGGTGCTACTTACTTGAGAGAAAGGTGTTATTAAGTCGTGTGCGATCAATTATTATTAAAGTAAGATATGTTCTTGCGCGACTCGTATGTCTCATCATGAGGGAGGTTGTGTACATGAACGGTGGGGACAGAGAAGAGATACCCAAGGCAGACTACTACTTTCTAATGCTGAGAGTCAACTCTGAGAAAGAAGTTGTTCCAGTTAAGTGGTCACTCGTCAACCTAGATGAGAACAGCGCCGCACTAATCATAGATGAACTGAGTGGGCACCTCTACATGTGGATAGGTGAAAGCGTTGACGGGATCACGAAAGCCGTCGCTAGAAGGAAAGCGGCCGACATAGCATCTCAAGGGTACAAAATGGAAAGCATATCATACCCTATTGGGAGAATTGGAGCAAAGAAACTGGATATAATTGAAGTAAACCAAGCCGACATTGCTAAAGACACGAAAATGAAGGATGCATACGGCGAACTGAAGAATCTTTTCAGAAAGAAAGGTGAGATCCTCGAGGGAGGTTTTCTCGCAAGAGCGAGTGTCAAGGTTCCTGAGGTCAAGCGCGAGCTAGGCGAAGGGTTTGCGAGACCGCCACCCAAGTTTCAAGAGGTTTCAAAGGCGCTGGAGGAGAAATTCGGCAGAGCGAGTGAGATAATCGCTGAAAGAGAAACTATGCGTGAAAGATACAAGGACCGTGAGGACGATAAGATCGCAGCAGTATACGCGCTGGCATTTATAGAGAGCCTTGGAGGAAAGGTGGAAATAGAGGTTGGCCGTGGAGCCCAGGGCAAAGTCTACCGAGTTAGCAAACAGGCCCCCAGTACCGAATTGACGAGCACAGAACTAGGGGCTACGAATGAAACGCCTGAAGCAACTCAGATCGAACCTGAGAAAACGTTTTCTTTCACTATTGAAGACAAAAGACTAAGGATTCTTGGAGGCAACCTGACCCAAGAAGAGATAAGCAAAGCTATGCGTGTAGTCGAGGATCTTTCTTAACCAAGAGATCAACTTCGTCCATTCCTCTTCTTTAGCATGAGAGCGGTAACCAGGTGCAAGAAGCGTCCCATCCCTTGCGGATTTGGTGCGAAGTTGATGATGCAGATCGAGTCTTTT
Source organism: Promethearchaeati archaeon (assembly GCA_019058495.1). Classification (GTDB taxonomy): domain Archaea; phylum Asgardarchaeota; class Atabeyarchaeia; order Atabeyarchaeales; family Atabeyarchaeaceae; genus JAHPYV01. The sequence continues at coordinate 11,720 of JAHPYV010000050.1, read as the reverse complement.
CTCTCGTTTCGGCGCGGAAGTAATCTACAATCTGTTTCCGAGGCTGCCGATCGGACGATTAATCTTAGATGATCGCCGAAAACTGGCCTGCGATGTTTGCGTAATGCATATATTCTACCTTGTCGCTACACTCATCATGTCCGCAAGGGAAACAAGTTTCATGCTAAGAAAGGAAGAGGTGCCCGAGAGAAGAGGTTAACTGAGTTGGTGAATCCTGAAGCAGAGCGCGGGGAGACAATTACTTTTGAACGCGTAGCGCCAGTTTATGACTCTACGAGAAGAATGTCAGATGAGGTCTGCATAGAGATAACACGTGAAATAGTTGTGGAGGCAGGCAACAAAGCAGGCACGTTGATTGCCGACGTGGGAGCTGGAACAGGTCGCTTCTCAATCCCTCTTGCCATGAGAGGATGTAGGATCATTGGCGTTGATGTCAGCATAGGGATGATTAGGGTCATGCTCTCTAAGATTCGAAAAGACTGGCGTTCCAGACTTCAACCTATGGTGGCTGATGCCCGGAGCCTCCCATTTAGGCCCAACTCATTAGATGTAGTACTCTGCTTTCAGATTTTCCACTTGATTCATGAATGGCATTCAGTAATCGCTGACGTACAGCGCACGCTTGTCGAAGGTGGGTTGTTGGCCGTAGGCGAATCAATAAGAAAGGGGATCTCAGCTGAAGTGAATTCTCAGTACAAGGAAATAAGAGACAAACGCGGATACGGATATAGGAGAGTTGGCGCGCAAGACATCGATGAAGTTCTAAGCTACCTCCGGAGCATTAGGTGTTCTGCTCCCCAACAACCAGAGAAACAGGGCTGGGTTGGACACATGTCCATAAACTCGATAATTCAGGGATTGGCTGACAAAATCTATTCCGGAACATGGAACGTACCGGACGAGGCTCATCTTGGAATAATCCAAGAGCTTCGAGAGTGGGCGAACGAGAGATACAACAATCTGGAGGTTTCCAGAGAGGTATCGGCAGAGTTCAAGCTGGCTTTCGTAAGGTTTCCCACGACTGGCGAACATAGGTAATTGACCGACCAAGAAGACAATTGTTTTAACTGCTGCAGTGAGTTCTTTTCTATGTTCTAGCATGTTACTGCCCTATATCTATCATAGTCCCTGATCTTAGTTGGTGATGCGATCTGTGGAACGCCTAGGAGTTGGAATTGGTCACGTTGATATAACACCGCCCTCGGCAACTCCTATGGAGGGGTACATTGAGAGAAGAGGAGTCTCCCAAGGCGCCCATGACAGGCTTTTCGCGAAGGCCGCTGTCCTAGAAGATGCATCACGAAGAAAGGTTGCAGTTATCTCGGTGGATCTTGTTGGACTTGGAAAGTGGATAGTTGATTTCGCGCAAGGGGAGAGGAGAGAGTTTGGATAAGATAATTCATCTATCAGTGATCCTAAAGTGCAGTCTCCACAAAGCTTTCGAAATGTTCACAATCGACGAACACCTTGAGAAATGGTTAACAACATCCGCTAACGTGGAGCCAAAGACAGAAGGAAGATACGAACTATTTTGGAACCCAGAAGACAAAGAAAGCGACAGCACCATTGGGTGCAAAGTGCTAGCCATCAGCCCAGACAGGCTCCTTACTTTTGAGTGGAAAGGACCAAAGCAATTCAAGCACTTCATGAACAATGTCAGACCGTTAACAAATGTGACCGTACTCTTCATTCCATTCCAAGATTCCACTGAAGTTCAGCTGCTTCATACTGGATGGAGAGACACCGCAGAACGGGAAGAAGCAAGGCTATGGTTTGATAACACATGGGGAATGTCTTAGCAGAACTAAACAGTTATGTACTTGATCAACGCAAACTCTCAAAATGAGTGGTTCCCATGAAACTTGATGAGAAGGCTTATGTAAACTACATGTTTGATTTCGTAAAGCGAGTTTGCACGGATATTGGACCGAGGCCCGGAACGAGTGAGAGTGAGTTCAAAGCTGGTCAGATGGTCAAGAAAGAGTATGACAGGTTCTGCGATGATGTGAAAGTCGAGCCTTTCACGTGTAGACCTGGCGGATTCTTGGGGATCCTCAGTGTTATTCCTGTGCTTCAGATTTTGGCCGTGGTTTTCTATTTGTGGTTCACTTGGGCATCAGTTTTGCTCACAATTTTGGCGTTGCTTTGCTATGTGTTGGAGATGAATCATCTCAGAGAGTTCGCAGACCCCTTATTTAGGAAGGGGACATCCGCAAATGTCTACGGAGGAATCAAGGCGAAAGGCAAGGCGAAGGCGACTGTCATAATTGGAGCACACCATGATAGCCCCGTTGAGTTTCCTATCCCAATAAGATGGAGAGCTAAGTCAACTAGGTTCATAACAGTGATCATAATAACCATCGGTTTGGTCTTCGTAGTATATTTAGCGAAGATCATTGGTGAGTACTTCAGCTTGTTTTACCTGAACTGGATGGTTCTGGGATTCAGGCTTTTTGATTTCTTGATAGTAGTACCGATCATAGGTGCGATACTAACCGTGGCATTAAGGCTAGGGCTGAAGTCCAGCACGCAGACGCTGGGTGCTAACGACAACCTCTCGGGCGTAGCAGTTACGCTAGGCGTGGCGGAATACTTTTCGAAGAATAGAGCAAAGAACACTGACGTTCTCGTAATTTCCCATGGCTGCGAAGAATGTATGAGAGGTTCGAAGAGATTCGTTGACAGACACTGGAAGGAGTTGGAGAAAAAGAATACATACACCATAAACTTCGACACAGCGGGAGTTGGCAGATTCACGATCGTAAGCGAGGAAAAAATTTACACTACTAAGCATTCACAAGAAATCTGCAAAATGCTTCAGGATTCAGCAGCCAAGCTTCACCTCAAGTACCCAGTTAAGATAGAGCCATTCACAATGGGAGGAACAGACTCAGCCTTCTATTCAAAGAAGGGGCTCAAGGCAACCTCAGTCATAGGTCTAGCCAAAGATGGTTTTCCAGTCGTATGGCATAATCGTGAAGATACCCCGGAGAGGCTGAGCAAAGACAACTTGTACAGCATGTTGCGACTAGCTGTACAGTTTGTGGCAGACGTAGACCAGTTGGTGCAAGAAGAGAAACGGCAGTATTGAGGGCCTGATATCAAGAACATCCGAAAACGTACTTCGTATTTTCTTAGCGAAAGCCTTCTATCTAGGCGATTCTGTCCGTTGGAACTCAATGCTCCATCTTTTCGAGAAACACAGCCATTTGCGCGGTTCCCGAAACTGACTTAGTCTGCGAACGCATAATGCATGTTGTGAGACAAACAGGAACAGGTGATTGCTTGACTCAAACCAGTTCACCTCAAAGAAGATGTTCGAACTGCGGTTCAAAAATGCTGAATATCGGAGCGGTTCCCTTCAGAGTTGGTGGAACCTCAGGCGGATGGAAGCTGGCACTTGGGGAGCTGGCTGAGCTTGGAGAAGATAAGATTCCCATGGATATCTGCGTATGCGAAAAATGCGATAAGATCGAGTTTTACGCGAACGAAAAGACTAAACAAGTATTTGGAATAGGAGTATGGTCTAAGGAGTTCGACGAGAAGCTGATCAAAGCAAGTAGGAAAGGAAATGAATCTAAGTAGCCTTGGAACGTTCTTCAACTGCATTGGTTCAATGTTGCTTTCTCCTTGGCATCGTCGCATTCTTTCATATCCTTAGACTTACTCAGCTAGCTGACGATGCATGATAGCGCTAAGAATGGCTTATATGATATATTGATTATTTCCAAAGTTCGTTGACGAGCAATTGCAGCAAATAGAAAAAGTGGGGGAGTGGTTCTTGAAGAATTCTTGCGATGGTTTTATTCATTGAGAAAGCACCTGAAAGTAGTCTGGTTGAACCTATTTCTAATTGCCAGTGCTTTTTTCTTTGATCCTGCAGATTAGTCTTGTGTTTTTATTACTCAGGCTGCATTGAAGCTTTGTATTTGAATTGCTTTTCGTAGAGGCCTCTGACTCTGGCGATTGTATCTGCTTCATCCGCAGATTTGTCAAGCCGAATTCTTGTTATTCTCGCGAATCGAAGCGCCATGCCGCTTTCATACTTTGGACTTTCCTGAATCTCATTGAATACGGTCTCGACAACGATGTCTGGTTTGACGATGACTCTTCTCCCGCGTTTGGCAATCGTTAAGGATTGCAGTCGGCTGGTCATGTCCTTTATTTCCTGATCCGTTAGTCCTTTGAACGTTTTACCGAGTGGCATGAATTTGCCTGTTTCTTCGTCACGAGCTGAGAGGGTGTAGTCAGATAGCCATTCGTGTCTCTTTCCATAACCGTACTCAGCTTCGGTTATCACAAGATCAAGGGATTCCATTACTTGTTTTATCTTGAGCCACTTCTTGCCTCTGATGCCCGGAGTGTATGTTCCCTTGAGGTTTTTGGCGACCAATCCTTCATGTCCTAGCTGAACAGCTTCTTCAAGAAGCTTCTCTGCAGCACTTACGTCGCTAGTCACAATGTTTCTTACCAGGTGAATCCCATCCGTAAGATTTGAGAGGATTGTTCGTCTCTCAGTGTACGGTTTGTCGATCAGGCTCTCACCATCCAAGTAGAGAAGGTCGAACAGGTAGAGTTCGGTTGGGATCTTTTGGATTTGTTTATCAACATCGTGTCTTCTGCGGAACCGTCTCATCAAGTGTTGGAAAGGCAGAGGTCTGCCGTCGTGACTTACCGCAACAACTTCTCCTTCGAGTATCGCCGAGCCAACGTCAAGTCTGGTCTTGATCTGCTGCGAGACATCGGGAAGGCTCTCTGTGACCTCTGTGAGTCTTCTGCTCCAGATCCTAACGTCACCCTTTGAGATATGTATCTGCACCCTTGCTCCATCAAGTTTGTACTCGAAGGCTGAAGTCCCTCCGAATTCAGATAGCGCTTCTTTGACGCCTGACGCATTCGCCGCCAACATGGGTTTGATCACGTGGAAAGGCTCAACGTGCAAGGAACTGACTGCCTGTTCTCCCCCATCATAGGTAGCCTCAGCAACAACCCCTAGGTCTCCTGTGATCATTGCAGCTCTCCTCACAAGGTCGCTTGAGACGTTGAATGCTTTCGACAGCGCCTCGACTAGTAGCCCCTCTTGGAACCCAGTTCTCATCTCACCGAGGATCATACGGATTATGAATTTCGCCTCTACAGGCGAGCTCCGGGCCAGCAATCCTTCAATAATTCGTTCTTTTCTTTTTCTGGCGCCATTCCCGAAGACTTTGGCCAGCTCGTCGAGCTGCCGTTTAACCTCCAAAATAGTTAATGGAGGGCGAGAGAGAAGTGTATCCTGTTTTTGGGCACTGGACTTCTTCAATAAGACCTTCTGAACGGCATCTCCAAAGTCACCGGTATCGTCAAAAGCTTTTCCCAGTTCGTCAGGTGAAGCTGAAGTGGTTCTCAGTACGACTCGCCATAGTGTTGCACCACTGACCTCCAAGGTTCTTTCATCATAAGATGGGAAAGCCTTTCCTGTGAGAAAAAGCGTCGATGGCATGAGCTCTTCCTGAAGTAGTCGCTTTAACAGCTCTGCTGCTTCCCAGATCATTTCCCCCCTTTTCTTCGTGGACTCTAGTTTCTCCATAAGGGCGCACAGATCTGAGAAGAGAGTTCCAGGAGACATTCAGTATTCCACCACAATCTCCTTTTGCACTAGATTTTTCTAGCAATTTCAGCTGCGCCATGCACTGCATCCATTATCTTTCCACGCTTCGCCGCGTCTCCCACAACATACGTCTCAGGGATTTTTCTTCCTAGATACTCGAGAAGACCTGCGCTTGATACGGTGCCTAGGGCAACAACAACAGTGTCAGCTTTTTCCAAGAATCTAGTACCTTCCTTCTCGTAGACTGCTCCCTCTTCGTTGATTTCAACAACCTTCGCCAGTGTTATCAGTTCTCCTCCGAGCTCAGCCAATTTGTGTCTGACATAGGAGTTGAAAGCTGGTATCATTTCAGTTCCTACTCTCTTCATCTGTTCAATTATCGTAACTTTCTTGCCTTGTTCAGCAAGGTAGTAGCCCGTCTCGAGGCCTATCTCTCCTCCACCAAGAACAGTCACCTTTTCACCTACAGCCGCTTTTCCCGCCAAGACATCTGTCGCTAGAACAACGTTCTCACCTTTAATGCCAAGGATATCAGGGATTGCTGAGGTTGAACCCGTAGCGATACACACTGCGTCTGGTGCTGCGTCATCAATCTCGGATTCGGTGACTTCTTCTCCTAAATGAAGGTCCACCCCAAGTCTCTCAAGCTCATGTCTGAAATAGGGGACTACGTTTTTCAGTTCGTACTTGTATGATGGGACCGAAGCTAGCAAGACCTGTCCCCCGAGCTCATCATTATGCTCATAGAGTGAAACGTGGTGACCTCTCGACGCTGCTACTCTCGCAAATTCCATTCCACCAACTCCACCGCCAATCACAAGAACATTCTTGGGTTTCTGCACAGGCTTGAACCGGAATTCCTCTTCCCTTCCTACCGCAGCGTTGAGGACGCACGTCACAGGTTTGAGAAGAAAGAGCATGTTTATACATCCCTCATTGCAGGCGATACAAGGCCTTATCTCCATCAACCTGTGCTCCATCGCTTTTCTTGGAAACTCGGGATCAGCTATTAGGGCTCTGCCAACGGAAACTAGGTCTGCTTGACGTTTCTCCACAATCTCCTCAGCAAGTCTGACGTCGTTTATTCTACCCACCGCGATGACTGGAATATTAACGACCTCTTTTATTCCTTGGGCTAAGGGCACCATGAAACCTCTCGGTAGCCACATTGGCGCCGTTGACTCACCATTCTTGGAGTCGTAGATCCCGCCCGAAACATGAATCGCATCAACTCCCGCCTTCTCAATGACCTGCGCAATTCTCTTGGCATCATCCAGCGTTAAACCGCCCTCAAAGTAGTCATCCCCGTTAATTCTGCAAATGATCGGAAAGCCTACGCCAACTTTCTTCTTAATCATGTGAATTACCTCTAACAGAAACCTTGTTCTGCCTGCGAAATCCCCGCCATACCTGTCCTTCCTGAGGTTCGTAAGAGGAGATAAGAACTGGTTAACAAGATATCCGTGGGCAGCATGTATTTCCACAATATCGAATCCTCCGTCCTTGATTCTTCTTGTCGCCTCACCGAAGGCATCGATGGTCTCCTCAATCTGTTTGAGCGTGAGCGGACGAGGCGTCTCTCTGATTAACGTGCAGGGAACATCGGAAGCGGAAACTGATTGCGCTCCTATAACCGCAGAAGATCCTTGCCTACCTCCATGAAAAAGCTGGATCGCTGCCTTGGCTCCCTCGGCGTGAATCGCTCTTGATAGCTTGCTCAAACCCGGGATCTTATCATCATTGGTGAGACTAATCTGGTTATTCAAGCCTCTAGCCAAGGGGTGAACGAATGCACCCTCAACAATCACCAAGCCCACTCCGCCACGAGCGCGCTCTCTATAATACTCGATCCCGCGTTGAGTTACCGAGCCATCAGCAGTCGCATAGTTTGTGTTCATCGCAGGCATTACGAGGCGGTTCCTAAGTTCTACATTTGAGATTCTCACTGGTTCAAACAACTTCGTCGTCCGACATTCCTCCTATCCGCTTGTCCGACCAAATCTTAGTTTAACGAGTAAATGTTTGTCATTTTGATTTATGGGTAGCGTACTCTGACGCCACACGCACCAACCTTTCCTAGACACTACCGCCATAACTATAATATACTGTTTTCAAATCAAACAATTGGTGGGAGTCAGAAGATATGAAGATTGGGATACTAGGAGTTCCGTCAAGCGCTGGAGCTCGAGCTGTCGGTCAGGAGAATTGCCCGGCGGCAATTCGAGAAGCAAATTTGATTGAGAGACTCAGAGAAGCTGGACACGCAGTTACTGACTATGGAAATATAGAATCCTTTAAGTTTGCACCTGACCCGAGAAACCCTAAGTCTCAGAACAAGACTCTCGTTACTAGGGTCTGTAAGCTTGTAGCGGAGAGAGTCGCAGGAATCGTGAGGGATTGCGTTAATCCCTTAATATTGGGCGGGGACTGTACAATAGCAATTGGTAGCGTGGCTGGAATCGTCGGCGTTCTTCCGAATGTAGGCTTAATCTATCTCGATGCAGACACAGATATTAACACTCCGAAGACAACACCTAGTGGCATCTTCGATGGAATGGTTGTCTCACACATTATTGGAAAAGGTCTGAAAGAACTCTCCCACATGGCAAAGCGGTATCCCATGCTGAGAGAGGAAAACGTTGCCCTGTTCGGATTTGACCCATCGAGCGGATTTGTTGACCCACCTGAAATTGAGTTCCTGAAAAGTTCTCCAATTGTGCAGTTTCCCATCGGAAAGATCCGCAAAGTGGGAATTGAATCAGCCGCGAAGCAGGCTCTCAAGGGATTGAAGCAGAAGGTCGACAAGATCTTTGTTCACTTCGATAGCGATTTCATCAATGGCGTGGAAATGCCAGCAAAAGATCTCCTTCACCCCGATGGCTTCACCTTCAACGATGCCGAGAAGGCACTGAGGATATTTGCTGAAAGTGAGGTTTTTCTCGGAATGGAAATAACAGAGTTTAACCCGACTAAGGACATCGACCACCGTACAGCCAGCAGACTAGTAGACCTCTTTGGATCGATATTCAGATAGCCAAATCTATTTGACAGATGACAATTTGGTTGAGGAAGAAATGTAGATCACCATTCAAAAAAGGTCGCTAGTAGGGTTAGAATCGTTCAAGGGCTCCTTGGTGGGCAGCGCGATCGGAGATGCCTTAGGGAGTGCTTTCGAGGGCACTCATGGACCAGAATTAGGTTGCGAATCTTCTTTTTCTGGACGGTGGACGGATGACACACACATGATGATTGGCGTCGCGGAATCGCTGATCTAGAACAAGGGGTTCGACGGAACCCACATGGCTCAGACATTCATAAGGCACTATGATGAGGAACCTTGGCGCGGATATGCATCAGGTCCACCCGAGGTTTTTAGGTGGATAAAGTCGGGTGTCCCTTGGAGAGAGGCGTCTAAAAGGCTATTTGGAGGCGTTGGGTCACTTGGCAACGGAGCTGCTATGAGAGTTGCGCCCATAGGTCTCCTTTGCTATGATGATCCTCAAGCCTTGCGGTCTATGGCTTACGATTCAAGCCAGATCACGCATGCCCACGAGTTAGGCAAAGAAGGAGTAGCCATTGAAGCTTACTCAGTAGCAGTTGCCGTGAAGGGTGCATTGTCCTCGCATCAAAATGGAATTGATACTGAGGAGGTTCTAGTCGAGTTGAGGAAGTTTACCCATAGTGACGTTTACCTTCGCAAGCTCGACAGAATTGGAGAACTGCTGTCTCAGGCAAGTAGGTCTAGAGTCCAAAGAGAAATCGGAAACGGTGTAGAGGCGTCTAGCTCAGTTCCAACAGCTATTTACTGCTTTCTGCATAACCTAGGCAACTTCAAGGAAGCGCTGCTATACGCGGTCAGCTTGGGAGGAGATACGGACACCATCGCTGCAATGACCGGCGCAATCAGCGGAGCTTATCATGGACTCAAAGTAATCCCCGAGCAATGGAGAAGTCGTTTGGAACAAAAAGACTATATAGAAAGTCTGGCAGAAAAGTTATGGAATATGAAAGCGATGCGAACGGCACTGTGACTAAGTTTCTGATCAGTGCAACTTGCTTTGGGAGGAAGGGTGAGGCTTGAAGGCTACAGTGCATGTCTTCGTTGAAGGTGAGGTTCAGGGTGTAGGCTATAGAGCCACTGCTTGGAGCGTAGCCAGAAGACTTGGCGTCAGCGGATGGGTCAGAAACCTTGCTGATGGACGGGTTGAAGCCATAATTGAGGGAGAGAAAGAGACTGTCGACAAGATGCTCGGATGGTGCAGTAAAGGTCCTCCTGGGTCCTATGTCAGAAATATAAAAGTTGAATGGGTTCCCTATAGGGGAGAATTCAAGACATTTGAAATCAGACAAAGACACTTCTATTGAACCAAATTAGAGACGGGACAAAGGAATTGATCTTTGGTGTCGCACCAAGACTCACACCTTCAGTCCGGCATCGAACCCCTCATGAATTGCTTCCAATGCCTTCCTAGGTTTGACACAGTCTCCTATTGCGTAGACTTCGCTGAACTTGCTTTTAGCGTCGTTGTATAAGCCATTGTTCGGTGATGCTCCCAGGGCAAGCACAACTGTGTCAGCGCTTATGGATTCCTCCTTGCCTCCCTTCCTTATTACCACAGAGTTCTTCGCGATTCTCTCTAGTTTCGCTTGTACTACCACGTTGACTCCGTGGTCAGCGAGTTGTTTCCTAAGGATCCATCTTGAGGACACTCCAACGTCGTTCGCAACTTTGTCCAACATCTCAACAATTGCAACTTTCTTTCCTTTCATTTCAGCGAGATAATGCGCCGTGTAACAACCTACTCCTCCGCCACCAGCGATTACAACCTTCTTGCCTTTGGTTTCGGTTCCTGCGAGAACGTCCCACGCCTGAAGTACTGTCTGCTCCTTATCTGTCGGAATAGTTGGCTTAATTGGCACGGCGCCAGTAGCTATTATGATCGCGTCAGGTTTCTCTCTTGATATCAGGCCAAGCGTAGCTTCTTTTCCAAGGGTCACTTTGACGCCGAGTTTCTTAGTTTGATTCGCGAGATACGTGATTATGTTGCTTAATTCCTCCTTGTGTGGTGGGACTGCTGCGAGGTTAATCTGTCCACCAAGTTTGTTGCTTTTCTCGAAGAGAACAACGTTGTGTCCTCTCTTGGCTGCGATCATTGCTGCCTCTAGCCCAGCGGGACCGCCCCCCACAATCACAACCTTCTTCTTCTCCTTTGCAGGTTCGATCCTGATCTTACCTTCTTTACCAACCATGGGATTGACCATGCAAGTAATTGGTGAAGCTTGGAAAATATGGTCAAAGCAACCTTGGTTGCATGCCACACACATTCTTATATCATCAATCCGCCCTTCAAGAGCTTTCTTCGGGAGTTCTGGGTCAGCTATGAGTGGTCTGCCCATAGAAACCATGTCAGCCTTGCCTTCCGCTATTATTCTGTCTGCCAATACGGGGTCGTTGATCCTGTTGCTTGCAATCACCTTCGCGTTGCTGAGAACTTTCTTGACGCCTTCGGCTAGGTATACGTAGCCACCTCTTGGCACATCCATTGTTATCATTGGAACCCTTGACTCGTGCCAACCCGCAGTTACGTTGAAAGCGACGACACCGGCATCCTCAAGTTTTTTGGCGATGATCTTTGTTTCTTCAAGTCCGTTTCCGCCTGGTATCAGTTCTTCCCCACTGAGCCTAAAGGTTATCGGGTAAGACTCTCCGACAAGTTGCTTAGTGCGCTCCACTATCTCAAGCGGGAACCTCATGCGGTTCTCCATGCTGCCTCCATAACCATCAGTTCTCTTGTTCGTGACAGGCGACAGGAACTGACTGATCAGGTAACCCGCTGAACCAATGATGTCCACAGCGTCAAACTCAGCCTTCTTAGCTCTGAGGGCTGCCTGAGCATATTCATCCTCAACCTTCTCAACCTCAGCCGAAGTCAGAGGCCTCGGTTTCTCTGTGCCTGCTAAAGTAGAAGCCACATCCGAGGCTGAGACAGGTTTGCGACCAGTAATCCAAGTAAACTCGTAACGGCCTGGATGGAAAACTTGTAGCCCGGTGCGTGCGCCCTCTGCCCTGATTGCCCTTGCCAGGTTCCGCAAGCCAGGGATAGTAGTGTCAGAAGATACATCTATTGTA
>JAHPYV010000268.1 GCA_019058495.1 Promethearchaeati archaeon | reverse complement strand
GCCTTATATTCATACCTTGATGATACTATTATCATTGTGGTATGGGTGAGGCACCAACCACCAAAACATGAAGGAGGAACATGAAAGATGTCGAGAATAAGAAACAGGACGAACAAACCGAGAATAGTGAGAGTAGCTGAAATCGTAAAGGAAAGCTCTACGCCCAGGGAAGCTAGAGTAGCGCACCAATTGACATGGTTATGTCATGGTTTCAATTAGGGGGGAAGAGGCGCGGGACAACCAGTGTTTCTGCTGATGCCAGCGCTATGACATGTTGAAGCGGGGGTTCAGTGTGAGGCGGATTTACTCTGTTTCCTTCCCCCACATTCTGTTTATCCTTTATCAGTAACCTTTAATTTTGATTGAACTGTTTGAACCTGTCTGTGCCGTTATCTCTTGAGTTGACGGATTGTGCCATGGGTGAGATGTGTTTGGATAGCCCAGACAGGAGTGATGCCAGGAGACTCGATTCAGCATCCAGTTCGTACGATAAGAGGCTATTGAGGAACGTCTGCGTTCTGAGCATCACAATGGGGATTTTGACTCTGTTTTTCGGCTGGCAACAGTTTCAATCGCTCTGCGTATACAGCTTGGGCGCGACCGTTGTCCATGTAGGTATTTTATACAGTGTTGCGAGTCTTGCTCATGCCCCAAGTCCTCCCATTTCTTCACTTCTGATGGAATTTGGAAAGAGAGATTTCATTTCTTGTCAAGGTAAGTTACTTTAAAGTCTTCGGTTTTCCATTCCTCATCTACATCAAGTACCTTACTCTGGATCTTCGCTTCATCCAGTGCGTCGTAGATCGTCTTCGAAGTAATCGTAGAACCCGCAGGTTCTGCAAGAAGCCCCTTTGAATAACACCGTAAACTTGGTATTGTCCTTCTCAATGTTTATCAGCTTGGCTGAGACTTCAGGGCTCCTATATTTGTTATAGGTTCTGATTGCGCCCTCGATTTTCGTTTTCAGGTCTTTAGAAGTCAAGTAGATTCTCGTTCTCCCTTGCTTCTTTGATCAGTTGAAATTGGGATGCTACATACTAAGCGATGTATTCAGATTGTTGGGCAGTTTTGAATTTTTCATCTTAGGAGTAACGAATCCTTAATAGTACACGAGTTGCCAGATATCTTGTATGAGCCTTGAAAAGGTGCATAATAGTTTTGCCGCAGGTTGAAGTCAAGAGCAGCATCGAAGAGACAAGGCAAAGGGTGAAGTCTTTGCTTAATTCGTCAGGGCTGCAGGTTTTCCATGATAGCGGAGACTCATTGAAGTTCAGGAAAGTCAAGCTTGAGCCAAGCGGGAGGATTCCACTGTCAATTTATGGAAGCGGCATAGTAAAGCTTGAACCGTTGGGGGAGGACTTAACGAGAGTGGTTTATCGTCTGCATATCTCGCCAGTGACAGTTTTCTCCTTTGTCATTACTGGTTTGTCTATAGTGATTTTTGCTGTTTTTGTCGACTACTTACTAATCACATCTGCAAACGTGTTGGCATTGGATGTTCTTGTACCGGTGATGGTTGTCAGCCTGGTTTCGTTTTCTATGATGCCGATACTCATTCTGTCGTTCTTGAGGACGAAGAGACGTGCAGAGAACTTTTTGCGTGCGTTCCTGCTAGGGCCTCCCTGAATATTCGGGGCTTTGCTTTGAGAATAGTAGCTCCAGTTCTTCATTAACGTATTGATTGATTAGAATTTGAACCATATCACAAGGCAAAGATCGATACCAAGGCTACTCCGAACACGATGAAGATTGTCCCAAGAATTATCCTGGAAGTAGCTTTCTCTCCTGCGTAATGTCGTGCAAGTATCAGGGAAAAAAAGGGACTCGTCGACGAAAGAGGAGTTGCAACATTCGCGTTTATAAGGACGTAGCTCGTGAAAAGCAGTATTCCTCCAATGGCTAAAGCGAGTATGCCTGCCACTGCAAGCAACGTAAAATCGATTCTATTTAGCTTCCTTATCTGCCTTGATCCTCGACTTGCTACAAACAAGAGGATGAGGAATGGTAACATTACTGTCGTTCTGAATGCTGTTACAAATGTGGTAAGCGCAGGATCATTTATCTCGTGATTTAACAATGCCCACTTGTAGCATGTCAGGCCGATACTCCAGAATACAGCAGCGACGAGTGATGCCACCATGCCTTTTATTCGAGATGAGTCTTTTGGAGAACCATCTTCTTTGGAAGTCTTATCCAGACTTACTAAGATGACTCCAACTACGATCAGGGGAGTTCCGATTAGCACCGAGGATGTGAGTGGCTCACCAAGTACCAAAGCCGCGAAAAACATTACGCATATTGGGTATGAATATGATATGGGTTGAGCCCGAGAAACACCGATCTTTTTCAGACCTATGAAGTAGAAAGTGTCTCCGACAACAAGATTTGTGATAGCACCAAGGGTAAGTACCATGTATTCGTTGGGCACCAAGACTGATGATTGATAGAAGACAAAGGGAAGTGTGAGAAGTAGAAATAGAACTGCAAAGGATGATCTCACAAGATTGACAACAAAGTAGCTGACTTTCTGCAAAGCATTCTTATATAGGACCGCCGACAAAGCCCAGCAGAATGCTGCCGAAAGAGCTGCGATCTCACCAATCATTGAGGCATAGCCACCATCAGGCAAGGTATGATTTCCATCTTAATCTTGGAGAACTAAACGTTTTGAAGACTCCAGCTGACCAGCGGAGATAATAAGGAAACATCTAATTGGTGGCGATCCTTTTATGCTTTCACTATGTTACCACCTGAGGCTCTTCTAAGCCTATTCATTATAGCCAGACCCAGACCACGTGTACCTATTCCTTCTACAACTATTGCGTCAACTTTCTCTTCGTCCATTTTTCGTAGTGTTGGGAAGAGCTTCTTGGCGATTTCCTCCAAGTTTTCCCGGTCGCCTAAGGATTTGGTGATATCGGCTTTGTACCCTTGTCCACTCGGCGATATTATGGCCACTTTTTTCTTTCCACGTTTCTTGAGGTCATCAGCCGTCTCCTGGACCTTCAACCTGAGCTTCCCTAGAT
>JAHPYV010000049.1 GCA_019058495.1 Promethearchaeati archaeon | reverse complement strand
GTCCTCGCCAATAAGCTAGCAAGTCTGAGCGGTTCAGGGAAGCCGCCCTGGACGGTGAACTCATTTAGTAGTCTCACTGCATCATTAAATTCGAGGCCCACTTCACGCAAAAAAACCTTGTAACCTGTGTGTAGTAGAGCTTCCCGTCTATTACAGTTCTTATCTAGTACATTGATTCGCCTTTCCCAATCGTTTGGGAAATACTCCTTAATGTATTTCTCAAGCCCCACGGATTCCTCGTACGTAACGCATATTAGTGGTAGATTTAGAACTTCGTAGAGTCTTGTCAAGTCGATAACGTTGAACCATGCGATCACACAGCCATTCAACACAATCAGGTTGATGTCATTCCTGCCCAAAGACTTGAACAACTCAAGGACTCCATCAGTGGCGTCCATTCCCCCAATAGTAATTTTCGTCATGGCGAACCCGTCAATCACTCCATCTTTCCTCATAACGACTCCTGCAAGAACGGATCTGTCTTCCCCTACCTTTGAAAAACTCTCAGCCACTGCAAGAACCCGCAATCCTCTCTTAAATGAATGCAGACGCAAACCGTACACACCCCGGCATGCACAAGTCATATCAGAAGTATATATTCCGCCTATTCAACTAATTGGTCACCAACTGGCAGGCTGGTCTTCAGTCTTTTGCGACAGGAAGCATACATTTATATTTTGATAACTACAATCAGTTACTAGGGATAGCGGGCGGAAGGCGGTATAGCATTGGCGACCAGAGCCATGGACGAGAATAAACTTGGAAGACTGAGGGGTCTGCTTCAGAAACTTCCTCAGCTGGGAATAAGTTTCTATATGGTAGGGACCAAGGAAGGTCTTTCCGTGCTCAGTGACGCAACTGTTGATATGCCCGATCCAGACCTCCTCTCAGCAGCCACTGCCACAATGCTCTCGACGGGGGACTTTCTAAGTGACAAATACAAAGAGGGATTGACTAAAGAGATAATGGTGCACGTAGAACGCGGCTACATCCTCATATTCAGGGTCGGTGTTAACCACAACTTGGCGGCAGTTGTTGGAGACGTAACTAATCTAGACTATTACCTGGACATACTCAGGAAATACATCAAAGCAATAGGGGAAATTACTGTTGCTGGCGAGCAGGTTCAGGAGGCTGAAGAGATGCTGAGAAAGGAGCTCGAGTTAATTGGGGTTTCAGCCGCAAGTTCTGAGGGAAAAGTTGCTGACAATACAGGCGCAAGTGAAACGAAGTCGCCAAGCGCCGAGGCTCAGAAGAGTAAACGGCCTGCACCCAGACTCGGAAAGGGAAAACGGCAATAAGCAGGTTCAAGATAACCTTTTGCTGGCTCTTTATCCACCTTGAGTACTTCTTGACATGCACGGAATAGAACCACTGTTCTTAAGGTAGTCAAATAGTGACATTCGTGCAACTTTTTCCGTCACTTTTTTCAGAGAATATGGCGGATATTCTGCAGGATCGTACGGGTAGAAACCCCTCAATCTAGTATCTTTGCATCATAATCCCCGAGGATTATTTGGATGTGTATGAGTCTGACTTTCTGATGGTGATGCATAATAGAGCATGATGACATAATGTAAGTGGGGAAGATAGTGAGAAAGCCCACGACGCAGACTTCGTATCTATTAGAGTTGTTCTGCGAGCGTCGCAAGTTGATAGAAATCTTATTAGATGTGTGCTAAGCCAACTAGTAGGGTGGTGAATTATCAATGGTTGAGATGGCCACAGAACAGATCACAGAGCTAAGTCCATCCGAGTGGTTCATGAGAAACAGGAATATTGCAGGCTTCGATAATGCTGCCAGAGCTCTGTATACGGCTCTAAGGGAGCTAGTTGAGAACGGGCTTGATGCATGTGAGACATCCAAGGCACTACCGGAAGTAATAGTCTCACTAAAGAGAGAACAAGAAGATAAGAGGGATCCGACTGTCTATGTTTTGCGTGTTGAAGATCATGGGGTTGGCGTCGCAGCTGATGATGTTCCTACATTATTCGGCAAGGTTCTCACAGGCACGAAGATGGCCTTGAAGCAACACAGAGGTCACTTTGGACTTGGAGGCAAGATGGCATTTCTATACGGACAAGTCACGACACAATCCCCAATAAGGATAATCACTTGTCGCATCAACTCCCGCAAGGTTGCCATATTCAGTTTGAAGATAAACATTCAGAGGAACGAACCCCAAATACTTGAAAGAAAAGTAATCCCAGTTTCCAAATTCCTACAAACACAAAAGGCATCGCCAGTGACAACAATTGACAAGAAGAAAAGGAAAGACTCGTCGAAGAAAACTTCTAAGAAAGAACCCGTCTGGCATGGCACCATAACTGAGCTTTCGCTTATGGGCGACTGGCAGAGAAGCAAAGGAAAGATCCTTGAGTATTTCAAGAAGACAGCTATAATAGTGCCCTACGCCAACCTCACGTTCGAGACCCCAGACGGTGAGGTCTATAGATACGAACGTGCAACAGAATCTCTCCCAGAGCCACCTGAAGAGATACTCCCGCACCCGCATGGAGTCGACACTGAGACACTTGCCCAAATGATCAAAGTCTCCAAATCAACGACTTTAAGCGATTTTCTGATGGATAATTTCCATCGAGTCGGTGAAAAAACAGCGGAAGACTTCCTGAAGTTTGCAGAATTAAACGGCAAGAAGAACCCAAAGAAACTCAGCAGAGAAGAAATGGTCAAGCTAATGGAAAGCATGGAGAAATATGATAAGTTTCTCCCGCCGGATCCCAAGTGCCTAAGTCCAATCGGCGAAGAGATATTGGAGACGGGAATCAAGAAAGAGTTGTCTCCCGCGTTCGTGACAGCTGTCACTAGATCCCCGTCAGTTTACAGTGGACATGCATTCGTTGTAGAGGTTGGCTTAGCTTATGGAGGGCAAATTCCTCTAGGCATGAGTATCTATAGGTTCTCTAACAGGATTCCTCTACTGTACGACGAAGGCAGCGATGTTACTTCGAAAGTTGTGAGGGAACTTGATTGGAGGCGGTACCATATCTCCCCCGACCGTCCGATCGCTATCTTCATCCACCTGGCCTCAACGAAGATCCCATATAAGACAGTTGGAAAAGAGTACATCGCCGAGGTTGATGAGATAAAACGGGAAATAGATCTTGGTCTCAAAGAGTGCGCAAGAAGATTGTCAATATGGCTAAGCAAAAAGGAGCGTTCAGAGTACGTGGCAAAGAGGATGACGCTTCTAAAGGATTACTACGCTTTCATTGCATCAACCCTTGAGAGATCTATCTCTCGTAAGGTTGACATCAGCAAACTATTCGGCAACAATAAGTCAAATGGAATCGCCACGGCTACTGCCCAAGAAGAAGGAGGTGAATCCGTTGTCGACGAAGAAACCGTCGTCGAGAAAGTTGCAGCAACAAGTGAAAAAGGAAGGACGTAAACCGAAGGAAGAATTGACTGCGTTTAGCAAACAGGCGATTATTTCGCTAACGAAGGAAGCTCTTGGCAGAATCGCAGATCAAATTGACAAAGGTATTTTCCCAACAGTAGAGTATTTTGGAGCTTCAAAGAAGAATGTAGTATACCAAAAGGAACGAGGGTATACTGCAATCGACAGCAACGCTTCCACTATTGACGGTAGCCATGTTGCGAGTGCAAAGATGCTTTCTATGATAACCTATGGGCTTGCACGGTTCAAAGAACATATGGATAACGACATGTCTATGAGTCTGAGAGATTTCTACTACTTGTTCAAGGTGAAAGAGATTCTTGATCTTTTTGACATAAAAGATCAACACGAGACAGACTCAATAATCAACTTGTCTGAGCGTATCGTCAGATTACAGAGCAGGTCCATTCCAAGGGAGGAGTTTGGCGTAGTGTCATCTCCAAAAGGAACATTCTATGGTGATGTCTCAATCACGGACTCAAGCAACAAAAGAGTTAGGTGCTCCGAGGTTGGAGAGTGGGGTTACTTCATAAGTAGCCGACCGTTTGACATTGTGATCAACGAGATAAACATAAAGGCAGCTGTCTTCATCGAGAAAGAGGCTTTCGCACGAACTTTGATTGAACTGAAAATACCAGAGACACTAAAAATAGGAGTTGGTGCACTGTTCGGACAGCCTGGTCGGAATATGAGAGGGTGGATTAGACGATTAGCTGACGAAGGGATCCCGATTCTCACTCTCGTGGACCTGTCGCCTTGGAGTATTCGAATCTTCTCTACCATAAGGAACAACAGTATAGAACTCTCCAACATTCGGGGGCTTGCAACACCAGAAGCCAGACTAATTGGATTGCACACAGCGGACTTCTTCGCGCCTAATGGCTTGCTGAAAGGGATAAGCCATGCACTTGAAGACTTGGATGAACAAGACCTCAAATGCGCGATCCAAAACCGAGAGGTCCCAGCAATAAGCCGGGACGAGATCCTACAAAAGGAAAATGAAGCAATTATAGAAAAGAAGAAGAAGGGTGAACTTGAGTCCTTCAAAGCATTTGGGATGTCTCTGAAGGCTCTGAAGAAGAAATACCTGGATTACATGACGATCAAGATTCAGGAGGCAGGAGTCAAGATATAGTTGTGCAACTCCTTATTCTGTTTTTTCAATGGGTCTCTTTCTTCATCTCATGCCACCGAACAGGTGTTTTGATCCTTCACTCAAGAGAAAAGATGTAGGGAATGAACTTAAGTGAGAGCCATGAGGTTCTGAAGGTTGGGCGCAATCTTGATCTCAGGGACTCCCGGGACAGGGAAAACGACACTCGCCATGGAATTAGCCAAGAGTATCAAGTACAGGTTCATAGATATGGGTGAACTCGCAACCAGTGAACACATTTACCTCAAGGTTGACGCAAAGAGAAACACCAAGATCATCGATGAACGAAAGTTGGCAAAGAGATTGGACAAGGAGATAATAGCAAACGGAGGAAAGGTCGTCGCCTCAGGTCATTATGCTGAGATACTCAACCCGAGACTAGTTGAGAGAGTAATAGTCTTGAGAACACACCCAGATGAATTGAGAAGGCGACTCAGTCAACGGGGTTGGAGCGCTGAGAAGATCCAAGAGAACCTGGAAGCTGAGGTATTAGGTGTGTGCTCATCCAACGTACTAGCAAGATATGGAAAGGAAAGAGTCCATGAAATCGATACGACGAAACTCTCGCCCAACGTCACTCTCAGAATAGCATTAGATATCATCAAATCCAAGGACGAGATTTACGCTGTTGGTTCAATAAACTGGCTTGCGGACTTGGAGAAAGAGAACAAACTCAGCACATATATGTCAGAAAAAAGTTGGGACGCCTAGGGCTGTGGGCCGAAGGCTCATTACTGTCTAACTCCGCGTAGTTCTTTCTGTATTTCAGACAGGTTTTCGAGTCTCTTGTACACTGGTGGATGCGTAGATAAGAGAGTGTTTAAGCTCAGAAAGCTATTCTTCTGTCTCCCAACCGCGATCGTCTGAGCTATCTGCTTGTCACTTATCAATCCACGTTCCTCAAGCTTTTCAACTTCATTCTTGGCATTGACCGGATCAGCTATGAAGAATGCCCTCACACCTATTGCCTGCCCTTTGCTCTGGGCTAGGTTCGTGGAGATCTTCACGAGGGCACTCTGCAGACTCTTAGGATTCTTTGTTGTGGTTGCAGAGAACCTGTCAGCAAGGAACTCCCGTGTTCTACTCACAGACATCACTATGATCGTGAAAATAAAGTACACAAACAGGGAGAGAACTCCAGCTATAATAATCAGTGTCCCAGCATTATTGTTCTTGGATGAGCTGCCTTGACCACCTGAGTAATACGCTGACATGAACGCTACGTTGGCCACCATGTAAGCAAGTAGGGGAAGGGCGCTGAGGATCGTTATCATTATGTAGTCCTTGTGCTTGACGTGACCAAGCTCGTGCCCTATTACTCCGCGCACCTCGTTCTGATTCAATGTGTTTAATAGTCCGTCGGTTACTGCTAACGTTGCTCCCTTTGCACTCCTACCGAAGGTAAAGGCATTAGCCTCTTTCACAGGTGATATAGCCACCTTCGGACTGGGCAGATTACTCTCCTGAGCCAGTTCCTGAACAGTCCCTTGTAGCCAGGTGTTCTCGCCAGGTTTCAGGTATCTGAGTTTCATGACTCTTGAGACAATGCTTGGACCAGTGAAGTATTGTATCAGGACAAAGACAATCGTAATTATGAAGGGATAGAATAGTGGTCCCATGATTGCGTTGATGAAAATTATCAACGCTTGCTCCAGCGGTTGACCTATTACTGGTATCAACCCTATAAGCGGAATCTGTGTCACAGTGATAATCTGGAAGCTGGGAAGATATGGTTGCAGCAGATATGTTATGCCCCAGACAAAGAGGAAGAACACTATAGATGATAGCAAAAACGCTATGAACATTCTCAGTTTCAGTCTAACAAGTGCCATCGCCTGACTCCTCCTTTTTAGGACATGAGTAGGCTATCAGTCTTAAATGTTTTCTTGTTCGAACCTAGCCTTCAATCCTTCGTAAAGTTAAAATAACCAAAGTAAACCCCTAATCTACTCCAAGTCTGGACGACATGAAGTGATACACTTTTAGGCGAAGATATTCAACTGTCACCTGATGCTAAACTATTCAGTTAGACATGCTTGAAGGATAGAGCTATGCTCTCGAGTCCCTTTATGGCTTGTTGAATTCCAATGATTCCAACTGTATTGCGTGAGGTAGAATCTGTCGATGCGCATTCCAAAGAATATGTTTAGCCCATCCACGGTGGCGGTGGTGGGTGCTTCAAGGAGCCCCGAAAAGATAGGAAATGTCGTTTTGCGGAACATACTTCAAAGTGGATATGCTGGAAAGGTTTTTCCAATAAACCCCAATGCCTCCGAAATTCTCGACTTGAAAACGTATCCAAGGATCTCTGAGGTCGACGGAGAAGTCGACCAAGCCATAATAACTATACCTGCCAAATATGTCCCGGATGCACTGGTGGAATGTGGTGAGAAGGGTATAAAGGCAGCCGTTGTGATAACTGCTGGATTCAAAGAGGTTGGATATGAAGGAGTTCAACTTGAGAAACAATGCGTTGAGATTTGCAGGAAATATCAGATGCGGATGCTCGGACCAAACGTACTTGGATACATAGATACTTGGACGCCCATTAACGCGTCGTTTAGCCAAAGCATGGCTCTTAAGGGGAGTATAGGCCTCGCCTCGCAGTCTGGCGCGCTGTGCACGGCATTACTCGACTGGTCACTCCAAGCTGGAATTGGGTTCTCGAAATTCATTAGTGTAGGGAATAAAGCTGATTTAACGGAGTCAGATATGCTAGAGATAATGTCTGAAGATCCAACGACTCGTGTCATCGTGCTCTATATAGAGTCGGTCGTCAATGGACCAAGGTTCATAAACGTGGCACAGAGAGTGACGAGAAAGAAGCCAGTGGTTGTACTGAAGTCAGGAGTTTCTGAAGCGGGCGCAAGGGCGGCTTCGTCGCATACTGGCGCCTTAGCAGGCAGTGATGTCGCGGTGGAGACCACGTTCAACCAGATGGGTATACTCCGTGCTCACTCTCTTGGTGAGCTATTCAATATCGCTATAGCACTGTCTTCACAGCCTGTTCCCAAAGGTGATAGCGTGGTAGTTGTAACAAACGCAGGTGGCCCAGGTGTGCTAACTGCGGACGCGATAGAAACACGTGGACTGAGAATGGCGTCACTTTCGCCAGAAACAATTACTAAACTGCGTAAGAATCTGCCTGAGGAGGCCGCCGTTAACAACCCTGTTGATGTAGTGGGTGACGCTGACGTAAATCGGTACGCATTTGGGCTTCGAACTGTTCTTGATGACCCGAACGCCTTCAACATAATCTCCATGATGGCACCTACAGCCCTTCTCCCACCTGAAGAGCTGGCTGACCTGCTCATATCAATAAAGAGAGAAGGTGTCGAAAAACCAATAATCGGTGTACTAGTTGGCGGACCGACTATGAAAAAAGCAAGCGACAAATTGATGGCGTCAGGAATTCCATGCTTCACATTTCCCGAAGACGGTGTAGAAACAATTGTCGGGTTGAATAAGTATTCGAAGATCCTGGCCCTTCCGATCGAGGAGGAGATCCCGAAGTACAAGGTTGACAAGCAGAAAGTGAAACGCATAATTGAAGAAGCCCGAGAAGTTGGGAGTGCCACTCTATTGGGCTCAGAAGCCATGGCTGTCGCGGACGCCTACGGCATAAATGTTCCGCCCACAAGACTAGTGACTACCAGCAAACAAGCAACTGAATTGGCAGCGGAAATGGATTATCCAGTAGCATTAAAAGTCTCATCCCCACAGATTCTACATAAGACAGACATCGGGGGAGTCAAACTCAATCTGAGTTCTGCGGAAGAGGTTGAGGCGGCGTTCGTAAACATTATGGATTTGGTTTCAACAAGGTTCCCTAGTGCCAGAATATATGGTTGTGACTTACAGAAAATGGTTAGACCTGGCTTCGAATTGATAATGGGCTCTAGTAAAGATTTGGTATTCGGCTCACTTATCATGTTTGGGTTGGGAGGGATATTCGCCAATTTTCTTAAAGATGTTTCATTTGGGTTAGCGCCACTACCAGAAAGAGTGGTCGATGACATGATACGCCAGACCAAGAGTTACACAATACTAAGGGGAGTTAGGGGAGTGAAGCCTTACGACGTAGACGCGATCCGAGGAATGCTGCTCAGACTCTCCCAACTCGTAACAGATTTCCCTGAGATAACTGAACTAGATATCAACCCTGTGTTTGTATACCCTGAGGGCGGAGGATGCGTGGCTCTTGATGTGAAGATAATTGTCAGCGGAAAATGAACACAAAATCTACAAGAGAGAACAATCATATATCTGATAGCATAATAGCGTTAAACAATTGCAAAAGGAAGCGTATTTGACGATGGCAAAGTCTCTCTACATAGTCTCATCCAACGAGTTCAGCGGAAAAACAGCTATTTGCCTAGGCTTGGCATTAAAATTCAAGGAGATAGGATTGAAAGTATCCTACTTCAAACCAATTGCCCCGGCAATTGGCTCAATTAGAGCAGGCTATCCGCACGATGATGACGCTCAACTGATGATCGAAAGCCTAACCTTGCCTTATTCGATGACAACCGTTGTGGCAGGGTTCCTTGAGCGTCGCTACCTTGACAAAGTCTCCTCTGAACAAAGGGATGCGCTACTGAAGAGAATAGACAAGTCCTACAATGAGATTTCCAAAAATGCAGACTTAGTAATCATTGAAGGAGCTAGAAGATTCAGAGACGGGATGGCACTCGGCCTGGATCCAACAAGCCTGTCGAAGAGATTTGGAGCGAAAATGGTCATAGTCTGCAAAGGCGGAGAAGACACTGTCGCTGACAAGGTCATTATTGAGAAAATGGTCACAGATCTGAATGAGGTGGAACTCATGGGATGCATCATCAACAATGTTCCCAAGACAATGATAGAGCGCGTTCAAGGCGTAGTGAAGCCTATCCTAGAATCCAAGAACGTTAGAGTTCTTGGCGTAATACCAGAGGAAACCGGTCTTACGGCTCCGTCTGTGGCTGATATTCAGGCGACACTACAAGGGGAAGTTTTGGCCGGTGAAGAGAGTTTCGATAGAATCGTCAAGCACATCCTAGTTGGTGCAATGACACCTAGCTCAGCTTTGAGATTCCTAAGGAGCGTAGAAGACAAGGTTGTTGTCACGGGAGGAGATAGGGCTGACATATCCTTACTTGCCCTCGAGACAGACACTTCACTGTTGGTGCTGACAGGAAACATGTATCCCGATATACACGTAATATCTAAAGCAAAAGAGAGGAAAGTGCCTGTAATTCTGGTTCCTGATGACACGTACTCGACTGTAAGTAAGATAGAATCAGTGACTGGACGAATAAAACCAAATGACAAGAAGAAGATTAACTTCGTAGAGCAAATCACCTCAAGTCACGTTGATTGGAAGCAAATACTCACATTCCTAGGCCTAGAACTGGACACGTGAAGTTTCACTTACTCTAATAGTAGATGAATGCCCTTGTTCAATCATCGTCACTACTAAGAAATTCATAATATGAAGAATTCAAGGGATAAAACCGATGTTCTCATGTAACCAATTCTTATAGGTTAGCATTGGATCAGTTCGTTTAACAAGCCCAAGGGGAGAGTCTTGGCAGAAAGAAGGAGGTAGAATCTCTTGGTTCAAGTTGCTGTCTCCATAGAAAACCTTACCAAGAAATTCGGAGGAATAGTTGCGGTCGATCATGTAAACCTCGAGATTCACAAAGGGGAGATATTTGGTCTCCTTGGACCCAACGGTGCAGGGAAGACAACTACGATCAGGATGCTTTGCACACTGCTTGAGCCTACGGACGGTACTGCCAAGGTTGCTGGATACGATATTCGAAAACAGCCTGCAGAAGTCAGGCGAAACATAGGGGTCGTATCGGAGGGAGTAGATCTCTATAGCGACTTAACGGCCAGAGAGAATCTCATATTACTTGGGAAGCTCTTCGGCGTACCTAAGAATATCCTGATGAAGAGAATTGAAGATCTTCTCGATTTCATTGGTCTCACAGATAGAGCTGACGACCTCGTATCAACGTTCTCCACTGGCATGCGGAAAAAGATTCTCATAATTTCATCACTAATTCATAATCCTCAGCTATTGTATCTTGATGAGGTTACGAGTGGTCTTGATCCCCAGACAGCAGTATCCGTAAGAGAACTGACTCAGCGTTTACGTGAGCAAGGGATAACCATAATATGGACAACTCATTATTTGGATGAGCCTGAAAAGATCTGTGATAGAGTCGGAATCATATATGGAGGGCGCATCCTAGCACTTGGAACACCGAAGGAAGTCAAGAGTATCGCATCAGCCTCAGTAACAATAGAATTCACCCTAGACAAGCCACCAGCCGAAGAATGCTTGGAATACTTTAAGGGTCTGCAAGGTGTAATGGCGGTCAATTCAAAGGAGACAAGTCTAAGTCTTACAGTCCACAATCACGAAATGTCAATATCGCGCGTGATAGAATGCCTAAGCAATTATCACATAGGAATTGTTGACTTAGTAAAAAAGGAACCATCACTTGAAGAAGCGTTTCTGAAGCTGATTGGCGATGCATCGGCAAAAGAGTCAGGGGCACAGAGAAGAGTCGAAGGCGAAGTGGAGCGTCTCCGCAGGGAGATTCTTGAAGCTATGGACAAGATAAAATCAGATTGAATAAGAAGAATTCCTGATTTTCGAAGAGTGGGTGGAAGGTTTGGGTCGCAGGAGAGGGATAGGTACGTTCTACGACATAACGCTCGTTGCCCGCAAAGAGATCCGTCAACTTTGGCGCGACAAGGCTACCTTAACCTTCACCTTCATAATACCTGTGACGATACTGCTGGCGTTTGGAGTCACAATACCATCCTCATCATCACTAGTGACAACCACGGTCCCCATTCAGGCTGCCATATGTGACTTCGATAATACAACATTATCGAATGACTTCGCAAGAATTCTGGGCAACTCAACATCATTCGTACTAAGCTTCCAGAATGATGTTGGCGAAGCCAGGTCAGGCGTGGAGTGGGGAACATATCAAGCAGCTATAGTAATCTACCCTGGATTTGCAGCCAACCTGACGCGCCGTCCGTACCCTCTGAATGTGAGTGTTTCAGTTATAGTGGATGACTCAAAGTCATATATAGTCGAGATAGTTGAGGCGCAAATCACCAACGCGACCACGATCTTCATGGAACGCCTTGGACTCCAATTTGTGCCAGCTTTCAAGCTGGACGAGAACAAGCTCAGTGGAAAGGACTTGTCATTTAGGTCTACGACTGCTGCCCCGGTAATGGGCATAGCCCTAGTGTTCGGTTGCTTCGATGACGCAGCTGGCTCAATGGCAAGGGAACGAGAACGAGGAACATTTAGTAGATTGCTTCTAACCCCAATCAACAGGTTCAGCATATTCATAGGAAAAACGCTTGCAAGCCTAGTCCTGACAATAGTCCGAACTTCCCTTCTCTTATTATTCTTGACTTACTACCTCAATGTTACGATAGCAGGTAGCCTACTGCTTGTGTTTCTTATAGCTCTTCTGATAGATACGACAACAGTAGCTCTTGGATTCGCTATCTCATCAAGAGCAAAGAGTACGAGAAGCGTCGTAATAGCTCAAATAGCAATAATGATACCACTGATCTTTCTCACGGGGGTTCTAAGACCCCCTGAGACAATGCCAGACTATGCAAGAGGATTGGTGAACGCGTTACCTTACACCTACGCCAATGACGCATTCAGGCGAGTAGTCAACCTTGGGCAAGGACTTGAATTCATCCTAGGCGACATTGCTGTTCTCCTAGCATCAACAATTATCCTGTTCATAATAGCCGCGATCGCAATGAAAAGAAGCATAGTCTGAAGATGAGGAAAGGTAGTGATGACGCATATGAGCGATTTGAATAACGCACTAAAGAAAAAGTACAGCCTGAAACAAGTCGTCTCAGTCGCCGCCATATCAACTATACTCATAGTATGCATAGTCCTAGGTCAAGTCACCAGTGTTAATCAACAACCAGAGAGCAAATCATCAAGGATAACTATGATGCCTCAAGGGGGAAACCCGTACTGGAACATAGTCGGGTCAATGATCTTCTATAGAAATGACTCCAAGAGTGGAAATCAATCTTACTGGGTAGCACAGACATTCAAAGTGATAAAGCCCTCACCTGCATCAGTAGTAGTTAGACTCCTCATCTACGTGTGGCTCACAAGGGACGTCCCTCCCAATCAGTCATTCCCAAGTACAGCTGACAGTATCACATTTCTGCTTACCAATACGACAACGGATGGGACTCCGAATATTGACGCCCCGATTCTCAACCAGACGATCGGTCCAGAGAACATATCTGCAACTGGGCCTTACCCAAAGGGGCTACTTCACACGAACAGTAGCCAGGTAATCTTACTCAATTTTACTGCTTCAAATCCTTTTGTTGGGTTCACTGAAGGAAATTACTCCATCTTCGCATACCGTCGAAACTTGGGAGACAATGATGATTATCACATCGGCTATGCGTATTATTGGGCCGCATCAAAACTCGACCTATACTACGGGGGTGGAAGTTGGCTTCTAAACAGCTCGAAGCAATGGAATTATTACCCAAATGACATGTGCTTTGCGTTAGTAGAAATAGCGCTCCCGTGACCAGGTAGGACCAAAGAGTACAATTCCGCCCTTTCAGAAGGTAAGCTTAAGACTGGAGATCTAGTTCTTTTTCTTATCATATCTCTGCTTGAGCCAAGCGAGGTATTGCTTTATTCCTTGTCTTACGTCAACCCTAGGTTTCCATCCAAGTCTTCTTATTTTTGTCGTGTCTAAGAGCATTTCAGTGACGTCTCCGATCCATCCTTTCTTTCCCCCAGTGTACGTGAATTCAATTTCTGAGATTCCAAGTGTATTGGTTACTATACTTGCTATCTCGTTTACCTCAAGCTGCTCACTTGACCCGATGTTGAATGCTGTAAATCCTTCTGCGGTATGCTTCTCGGTGGCAAGTAGTGATGCTTCTATGCAATCAGTTATATACAGATATGATTTCATCTGTTTTCCGTCTCCGAGTATCTCAAGTCTCTTAGGGTCTTTCCTGATCTTTAAGAAGAAATCGTGAACAACTCCATGGTCCGATCTGAAACCGATAATATTGGCGTAACGGAGAGAGACACAACTCATCTTGTAACAGGATGAAAAAGACATCATGTAAACCTCGCAGGCGCTCTTAGTAGCGCCGTAATTACTTATAGGATCTATAGGATAAGTCTCAGGTGTAGGAATAACACTCGCTTGACCATACACAGTGCTAGTCGAGGCAAAGACAAAAAGCGGAACTGCATTCCTTCTCATACTTTCAAGAACGTTCAGAGTCCCTCTGACGTTTATATCAAAATCAATAAGTGGCTGAGTCAGACTTAGCCTAACGTCAGGTTGCGCAGCAAAGTGAAAGACGACATCCTTGCCTGAGCAGAGCCTGCTAACCACGTTGAAGTCTCTGATGTCGCCTTTTACGAATCTTAGCTTCCCAACTTCTACGTGTGGTCGAAGGTACTCTAGAGTCGATGAAGACAAGTTGTCCAAAACAGTGACATCGCTTCCGCTTTCAATTAAGGCATCAACCAAGTGGCTTCCTATGAATCCACATCCACCAGTAACGAGAACACTCTTGGCGTTCATCTTTAAGTCGGCTCCTCTTCCCCATGCAATACATTCTATGGGAGGCTGTTGCCTAAAATGATTTACTTTTCCACTTGCCTTCCGACATCAGCTTGTATTTTCCTCGTCATCTAGCAAGTCTAGATAAGGTTCATGAAGTATGCAAAGGCGCTTTTGAAGATGCAAAGTCCCAGAACTCTTCAAGAGGATTTCGGGTTTCTTGTTTCTTAGCGGCGTCAGCTTTCCTTCTGACTAAGAAGAGCTTTCTCGAAGCATCTAAGTCGCTTATCTGGACTATTCTGACGATCTTGCTCTTCGCCGCCTTTGCTCCAGCGATCGAGGATATTATGCTGACTCCCATTCCTTGTTGCACAGCATTTATGACTGCCTCAGTGCTCCCTAGCGCCGAGACAATGTTAAGATCACTCCAATGATATCCAGCTTTGGCCAACATGTTTTCGAGTTCTCTTCGTGTGCCCGAACCACTCTCCCTAGAAACAAAGGGTTGTTTCAAGAATTCCTTGATGCTGACTTTGCTCTTTGATGCAAGGTTGCTGTTTGGTGGGACTACTAGGACCAGTTCCTCGCTTGCAAGTGCAATTAGGTCATAGCCATCAAGATCCCTTTCAAGCGTTCCAACGGCTGCGAAATCCACTTCGCCTTTTTCTAGTAGCTTCCATGCTTCTTCGCTGTCGCGGACATCGACCCTGAAGTTGGCGTCTAGGTGTGTCTGCCTGTATCCCTTTATGATGATTGGCAGGAGGTGTTCTCCCGGAATAGTACTCGCGGCAATCA
>JAHPYV010000048.1:13104-15035 GCA_019058495.1 Promethearchaeati archaeon | reverse complement strand
CGATACTAGGTACATGAATGCGAACACTAGTACTATCCCTACTACTCCAGCAAGGAATGTGCTGATCCATGGATTCCCAATGAGAGTCACGCTGTATTCTGGGAAAAGACCTTCCCAGAGGGGCACACGTTCAACGCCGAGTGTTTCTGCTGTTTGATCCAACCCATCGGGGGCTTCTGAGGCTACTGGTATGAAGAGAAATAGTAGCAGAGCTATCAGTCCAATCGATAGGGCGATCTGTCTATAGAGCTTTCTCCTTTCATCAGAAACATTATTGGGTTTTTTGCTCAATTATTTGTCACCCTGCTTTTTCACATCAATGTTCACAATGTCAGGCACAATGCCAGGCTGGGTCCTCATAAGAGCAGCTAGGATCAGCACTGTGATTATTCCTTCACCGAGACCAATAATCACGTGCCAGAACACCATGGCAGGAACCGTGACATCCATCCCATACGGGAAAATGCTTGACAATCCTATCTCGATGCCGCAAGCGAAAGCGCCCAGTACAATGCTTACCCAAGATGCTATGAAGGCTGCGGCCAAGGCGACTCCTGTTCCACGGTGCAACTTTGTTATTGCCTTGTAGATTAGGTATCCCGAGAACGCTGCGACGATACCCATGTTGAGGACATTAGCACCTAAGGCAGTTATTCCCCCGTCGCCGAACACGAATCCTTGTATAAGCAGAATAATAGTTATCGACACGATTGCAGCGTAAGGGCCGAAAAGGATCGATATTAGTGTGGCGCCGACGAGATGTCCACTCGTTCCTCCAACAATAGGGAAGTTAATCATTTGAGCAGCGAACACACCTGCAGTAATTAGAGCCAACAGAGGGACTTGCTTCTCCTCCAAGGTTCCCTTGAATTTGAGAGAGGCCACTATCCAGAAGACGATTGTTATGCCAAACGTCACTGCAATCATGGTCGGGTCGAGGAAGCCATCGGGTATGTGCATGGAGCAAATCCAATCTCCATTGTATTCTTTGGGGATGTTTGAGGTAGGCGTTTTCTTGGTATTAAAAGTTTTCGTAATAGTAATACTAATAACATATATATCAGTAAGGTAGTATTACTCTGTGTTAACCGCTTATGGCTGGTGTCATCATACTCTGCTATTGGGGGTAGAGAAGTAAAATGCCGAACTCAGAAACTACTGCCGAAGCTGAAGGAAAAGAGAAAGTTGCTAGAATAAGTATGAGCCTGCCTGACGACCTGCTCATCGATTTTGATAACACAGCAAAGAAGAAGGGATACTTCAAGAGGTCTGAAGCTATCAGAGATGCTCTTAGAAACTTCATCTTGGAGAGCAAGTGGGCCACTGATGAGAATGCCGTCTTGACTGGGACGATATCACTCGTCTACGATCATGAGGTCAGATCCCTCGTCGATAAGTTGATAGACATCCAACACGACTCTGGAGTTCTCATAAAGGCCTCTCTCCATCTTCACCTCGATGAACACAACTGCATGGAAATCATCGCTATGGAAGGCAAAGCAAAAGAACTGAAAAGACTCTCTGAGATGATGTTAAGTAAAAGAGGAGTAAAAACGCTGAAAATAACGATACTGCACTCTACAACCTAATCTAGTGAGTACAAAGAATAGTCACTCGATTTGCAGAGATCGCTCCTTGTGGGTGACACAATCTCAACGAAAAATCTTAAGACCGAGAATATGCCATAAGACTTTGAGCAGTAATTGCAGACTCGGAGCGCTGCGAATTGAGGAGGGACCAGTAAGTGTCAGTGACATCTCAACAGAAGCAAAGTGAGAATGAATCGCTTAACAGGGGTAATAAGCTTGCGGCACAGGGCAGATTTGAAGATGCAATAAAATACTATGACCAGGCCATCAAGACAGACCCACAGGACGCTCTCTCATGGTACGGAAAAGGGTACGCAATGAGAGAACTAAAAAGATTTGAGG
>JAHPYV010000048.1:0-13004 GCA_019058495.1 Promethearchaeati archaeon | reverse complement strand
AGATTTGAGGAGGCACTTAAGTGCTACGACGAAGCCATCATGCTGGACCCTTGGGATGCGGAACCACTGTTTAACAAAGGACTTGCTCTGACGGCGCGAGGCATGTTTCATGACGCAATAGAATGCTATAATGGAGTACTAATATTGAACCCAAGGCATGCAAACGCATTGTACAACAAAGGTCTAGCACTCGTCTACCTAGGAAGCATCCAGGATGCAGTGAAGTCCTACGACGAAGCTCTCAAGATAGATGCTGGAAGCAGTCAAGCATGGAATAGTAGAGGCGCGGCGC
Organism: Promethearchaeati archaeon; assembly: GCA_019058495.1. Lineage (GTDB taxonomy): Archaea > Asgardarchaeota > Atabeyarchaeia > Atabeyarchaeales > Atabeyarchaeaceae > JAHPYV01. The sequence goes on along the minus strand of JAHPYV010000048.1, from coordinate 12,712 downwards.
TCAACAGGCTTGGTCGAATCCGGGAAGCACTCGAAAGCTTCGATAAAGCAAGCAAGACAAATAGAGGATCTGCCGAAGCATGGTACAACAAAGGCTCAGCCCTCGCAGCGCTCGACAGACTCGCTGAAGCGGTTGAATGTTACGATGAGGCAACCAAAATAAACCCCAGAAATCCAGACGCGTGGAACAGTATGGGTCTTGCTCTCAACAATCTTGGCAGGTTTAACGAGGCAGCAGACAGCTTCGGTGAGACCATCAAAATCGACCCAAAGAATTCTTGGGCGTGGAACAGCAGGGGAGTAGCTCTCTACAACCTTGGCAACACAGATGAAGCAATAAGATGCTATGATCAGTCCATCAAATTGGATCCGAATAACTCCGACGCATGTTATAACAAAGGTTTTGCACTTCATGAGCAAAGCAGGTTTCGGGAAGAAGTGGACTGCTACAATCAAGCAATCCGAATAAACCCAACGCATATCGACGCATGGAATGCTAAAGGGCTCGCTTTTCATAGTCTTGGTGAGTATGAGGACGCCATAAAATGCTACAATGAAGCAATCAGAATAGACTCAGGCCTCAGCCAGGCAAAGGAAGGCAAGCGACTAGCCGAAGAAATGTTGAAGAAGGCGGAGGCACGGACGTAATCATCTAGGACAGACAGAGACAATCTTAAGTCACATGTTTTCACATATTGGGAACTATCGGATGAAGAATATTACATATGAAGAGAAGATTGAGGATACGACAAAGAGAATACCTAAAATGCAGTTCACTGTTCTCAACTTCATCTACAATATGAAGAAGTCATATTCAGGAGGTTGGAATCCACTCTTTGAAGCCTTCAGAACCTAGAACTCGGTTCGCGCTATAATCTCGTCCTGGACAAGTTTATCGAGGTCAGTAAATAAAGCGCTGTATCCTGCTACACGAATCACCAGGTCCCGGTATTCCTCTGGATGTTTCTGGGCTTCAAGTAACGTTTCGCTGTTAACAAAATTACTTTGCATATGCATTCCGCCAAGCTTGAAGTATGATTTGATCAGCGACCCCAAGTTATCTAGGCCGTCCTCACCTCCGAATGTGCTCGGGTTAAACTTCAATGTCAGCACCGCGCCATTTGACACAAGCTCATAGTTTAACTTGGCCGCTGACCTTAGTAACGCGGTCGGACCGAACGTTGCGGTTCCTGGTTCCGGTGTGACTCCACAAGAAAGTGTTTTACTTGCTTTTCGACCATTTGGCAGCGCTCCCATTAACATTCCGAACAGTAGATGCGTGGTGACGGAGTACAGTCCGGGCTGGTACCAGCCGCCTCTTGGATTTCTGTATTTCTCGACTTCTTTGCAGTAGATCTCTCCAATCCGACGTGCGTAGCTGTCTGCAAGGTCGTTGTCAACCCCGTACTTCGGACCATAGTTGACCAACATCTGCCTAAGTTGCTCATGTCCCGCGAAATTCCTGGCTAATGCTTTGACAAGTTCGTCCATGGTCACCTTCTTCTCTCTGAAGACTAGCTGATCGATAGCGCATAGTGAGTCAGCGACTGTTGCAAGTCCAACTCCTTGAGGCCCGGTGAAGTTGTATATTGCGCCGCCTTGAGTAAGATCTTTGCCTTTTGCCAGACAATCAGCGGTAAGCGATGACGCAAATGGCATAGGCTTCATTTCGGCGTGGACCCTCGCTAGGATGTCCAACCCATCAATCATTCTCTTAACGAGATACCGCAACTGTCTCTCGTATGCCTGAAGCACGTCATCCATAGATGTAAATGCAATCGGATTCCCTGTCTGAGGTCCGATTTGCCCCGCCATCATCCTTGCCCTACCTTCATTTAGAGCAAGTTCAAGGCATATTGCTAGGTTGAACAGTGCTGCGTCTGACGAGGTGAAACTCTTACCAGGAACGGCAGGTTCAACACACCCAATGATTCCATAGTTCCGTGCATCTCGCAGCGCAATGCCTTTGTAAACCATGGATTTGATGACTTTCTCATCGTTGAACACATGTGGGAGAGTTCCCATCTCCAACGCGGCGCCACAGACTCGCTTAAAAAGTTTCTCAGGGCTCCCTTCGTGTAGTCGTATGCCGAAGTTGGGCTGAGGAGTCCTGGTTTCCTTAATAGCGTCTAGTATTACATAGGACAGATCATTTGTCGCATCGTTTCCGTTCTCGTCGACTCCTCCAATCACGACGTTAGCGAAAGCCGTTAACCCAGCAAAGGCAACGCTAGCATCTTGGTCGAAAAGCGGTATGACAGACGATAATTTTAGGAAGAAGCACTCAAACAGCTCTTGGGCCTTCTCGTGGTCAATTCTCCCACTCTTCACATCAGATTCGTAATACGGGAACAGAAACTGGTCCAGCCTACCGATTGAAATCGCAGACTCCCAACTCTCGAGTTGGCACGCCAAATGTGTAAAGAACATTGCTTGCAGGGATTCCTGAAGAGTTTCAGAGGGATTCTCAGGAACCTTCTCACAGATCTTTGCGATCTCCTTGAGCTCCTCTTGTCGCTTCTTATCTTTTTCGCGCGCAGCCATTAGTTTTGCGAGTTCGCTGTACCTATTAGCGAAGCTGATTAAAGCTCGGCAGGCAATTTCAGCAGCTTCATAGAACACAAGTTTCTGCTCTGTCTCAAGGCTTTTCGGGCTCTTAGATTCCAATATCTCATGCTTTAGACTCTCTGTTTCGTAGATTATGCCCTTGAGTCCAAACCTCAGCACTCGCTCATGATTTATCAACATGTGCCCGATTCCAGCTATTTCGGTGAAGATAAACACTCCAAGCCTGTCGAACAAATCACTTGTCTCCTTTGGCCAATATCTTCTCGCCAAGTCTATGATAGTCTTGCCACGCCAGTAGGGAAATATCTTCTCTTGGAGTTCCCGCTTCTCTTCTTCACCTATCGTGAAGGGGTTGGTACTCCTCTGGCTTATTCTGTTGAGTTCCACTTCTATTCTAGGTCCGAGCGCCGTTTCTGGGTAAACGCCAGCACCAAGAGGCTTGCTCGTGATGTTTCCAACTATCAACTCGTCAGGATAGATATGTACCGTGAGATTGTTGAGAATGTGCTTCAACGCCTTGGCTTGCCGAATGACGGCGAGTTCTCCCTCGGTAGCCTTATGCGATTCGGTGTAGTATCTAGCCCTCTCTACGCAAATCTCCCTCTGCTGGGTGAGAAACCGCTTCTTAAGACGCTTCGATCGAGGTTGTGAAATGTCAGCCATTCTTACAGTATCTGGATAGAGAAACTGATCTCTTCTGGAAGTGACTGTGGATGCTGAAGAGCCAAGAGCCCCTTTCTGTTTCGGTTCCTTCCCTTCAGGAGACAAAACAATCATCCTCCAAGAAACGAAGAATTAGATGCTCTATTTACGCTAGTAGGTTGATCCATGTTTTGCAATATAGTCTTTCTGTTTTTTGCCTAGATTCGGCTACTTGTGACGAGCACCAAAAACGATCGATAATATCAGTGCTACAGAAAGAGGATGAGTCGATGAACTCTAATCTTTGATATTCTTCTTAAAAGTCAATGGGCTTGTTCTTCAGCATGTATTCGAATATCTTCTTGAAGTCTTGAGTCGTCGCGTTTCGAGGACTAGTGATTGAGGTGACGTCGTTCTCTGAGAATTCGGTTAATTCAGGTATTGCTTTCCTGAACTTGTCTTCACTAACGCCAATTCCCTTCAGCGTCGGAGTTATCTGGATTCTGACCATTAGGTCCCTAGCCATGTCAGAGAGTTTCTTAGTCGCGTTGTCAGTTGTCGCACCGCTGACTCCAAGGGCCTTCAGAATTTCAAGATACCTCTCCTTAGATGTGTCTGCGCAGAACTCGATAGCATAAGGAAGTACAAACCCCACTGCTGCCCCATGAGGAACATGCAGAAGTGCTCCGACACTATGACCGATTCCATGGGCAATGCCAAGTCCGGAGTTAGTCATAGCAATTCCCGCAAGCGTAGCTGCATAATGCATCCTCTCCATCGCTTCCTCGTCTCCAGTCTTGACTGACTTCTCAAGATATTGGAAAACAGTCTGGATGGCTTTGATCGCCACCGTATCCGCGAAGTAGTTGTGCAGGTTTGCAATGTAGGCTTCGACAGCGTGAACAAGCACATCAAGACCAGTTGTTGCTCTCAGCTTAGGTGGCATCTTGAAGGCCAACGACGGATCAAGGATGGCGACATCGGGGACTAGTTCAAAACATGCGAGCGAGAGCTTTCTTCCAGACTCGGAGTCTGTGATGACGCACCCAACGCTTGCTTCGCTGCCTGTTCCAGAAGTTGTGGGGATCTCTACGAGGCTTGCTTTGCTTTTCAGACCATAAGTCTCCAGTGCACTCATGTCGCAGAGCTTGACGTCTGGCCGCTTGTACTGGAAGAAGGCTGCCTTTGCTACGTCCATTGAGGATCCTCCGCCTAGGCCTATGATTAAGTCAGGTTTGAATTCAGCTGCAAGTTCAGCACATTTCGCGGCTGTTGAATCTTTTGGATCAGGTTCAACTTCATCAAAGACCTTTACCTGGGCTCCCTTCTGCTGGAGCCGCTTCTCAACTTCCTGAAGCAGCCCCAGCTGCTTGATTATTTTGTCAGTTACAACTAGCACTTGGTCTCCCTTTAGACCGGCAACTCTGTCGAGGGAGCCCGTTCCGTAGTATATCTGAGGACATTTGAACAAAGTCTCGACCTCCGTTTTCTTGTTCCCAGTAGTTTTGCTGGTTCTTGATCCAGTAGCAATATACGACTTGTGGTCACGAGGGGTTAATGCGGAGTACGATGCAAGCAGGCTAAGGCTTGACAAGAAAGAGACTAGCATTCAATCATTACGGATGTAGCGAAAGGAGCTTCTCTAAAAGTCTATTGGCTTGTCGTCTAGCATATATTCGAGTATGGTTTTCATTTGTTCAGCTGTAGGCATTCTCGGACTCGTGAATGTACTAACATCAGTTGCCGCGAAACTTGCAAGCGTTGAGATCTTGTCCCTGAATTCTTGCTTATTTATCGGTAGACTCTCAAGCGTAGTTGGCACTTCGACCCTGGTCATGAGTTCCTTGACTTTGCTCATGAGTTTTTGGGAAGAGTTTGTGCTTGTGACTCCTTTCACTTCAAGCGCGTGTAGGATGTCAAGGTATCTTCCCTTAGATTGCTTAGCGCAGTACTGGATAGCGTACGGAAGCGCTACGCCAACGGCTAAGCCGTGCGGTATGTGGAACAATGCTCCGATACTATGACCGATTCCGTGGGCGATCCCAAGACCTGAATTTGTGAATGCTATGCCTGCAAGGGTTGCCGCGTAGTGCATCCTCTCCATTGCTTCCTCGTCGCCTTCTTTGAAGGATCTCTCAAGAAACTTGAAGATGGTCCGAGTAGCTTCAATCGCTATGGGATTTGTGAACACGTTACTCATCTTGGTTAGGTAACTCTCGACGGCGTGGACAAGCGCATCAATTCCTGTACTTGCCCTCAGCTGAGCGGGCATCTTGAATGCTAAGTCGGGATCTACAATGGCGATGTCGGGAACCAACTCGAAACACGCGATTGCAAGTTTCCTGCCAGAATTCGTATCAGTGAGCGCAACACCTATGCTTACCTCAGAACCAGTTCCCGATGTAGTCGGGATTGCCATGAGCTGAGCCTTCTTCCTCAACCCATAGAACTGATACGGGTTTATCTGAGGCAAGCTGACATCAGGTCGCTCGTATAGAAAAAACGCTCCCTTAGCAACGTCTATTGGGGATCCTCCACCTAATCCTATGATCCAATCGGGCTTAAAGTCCGTTGCAGTATCAGCGCAATTGTAAGCCGTTGAATCTTTCGGGTCTGGTTCAACTTTGTCAAAGACTCTTGACTGCATTCCAGCTTTCTGCAAGCGCTCCTGCGCTTCACGAACGAACCCTAGTTCACTGATCTTCTTGTCTGTGACGATCAGCGCCCGTTTTCCTTTGAGAGTACCAACTCTTGCGAAAGCCCCCTTGCCAAAATAAATAAGAGGACATTTTAGCAAACCCCGGACCTCCAGTCACTGTTTTTCATGACGTTTGTAGTTTTAACGGGAGGGATTATTTACACGTTGTGGTTATGCTTGATGCATAAGTATTTAAGGAATGTTGAACCAAAAAACCCCAGAGATCAGAATTTCGCTTCATAGTTAGGAGGAAAAGATTATACCAAGGAAATTCGACACAGCCTTGTTGCTGTGGGGAGCAATCACGTCCATACTCTCTCTCCTCGCTTTCCTACTCAATAGCGGTCCGGAAGTGAACATACTTTTCGCTTACGTGATACTAGTAGCAGTGGTTGTGGTATCATTGGGCTCCACGATCTACACTGCTGTCAAAAGCAGAGCTGTGAAGTAGAGTGCAGGGGCAACCACCTAAACAACTCGCAGTATAAGCAACCGATGCGAATACCCTTTTATCAGTGAAACGCAATTCCCCCACAGATGTTTATTGCTTGACCCGTCATATAGTCTGAGTCGGTTGAAGCTAGGAAGGCTGCAACGTTCGCCACATCCTCAGGTTGACCAATACGTTTCAGTGGTATCTCCCCAACAGTGTGGATGTTTTCAAAGATCCTCGCACCTGCCATTACCACCTCTTCCTTGTTCAAGTAGATGTTAGTTAGAATGAATCCAGGGCATATTGCGTTGACCGTTATCTTGGGCCCCAGTTCTCTAGCCATCGCTTGAGTCACCGCGATTATTCCCGCCTTAGTTGCAGAATAGCAGCCTACTGTCTGTTCTCCGGTCTTCCCAGCAATCGACGAAATATTGATTACTTTTCCGAGCAGGGTGCTAATCTTAAGAGGTTCTTGCTTCAGCATTCGTTTGCAGATCACTTTTGAGACGAGCCATGTGCCCCTCAGGTTGACAGCCATAACTTCATCCCACTCTTTCTCAGGCAAGTCTATGAGCTTGTAAGGTATTCCGCTGACACCCGCATTGTTGACTAGAACATCGACTCTACCAAACTTTTCGTACGCCTCCTTCGCCATCGCTTCAACTTCGGCGCTTTTGCTGATGTCTGCCTTTACAACGATGGCTTTTTTCCCAAGCTTCTCAATCATCTGACGGGTTTCCAGGGCAGTCTTCTCATCTACATCATTGATGACTAGGGCAGCTCCTTCACTCGCGAATCTTATGCTGATCGCTCTGCCAATTCCGGAGCCAGATCCAGTGACGAGTGCAACTCGACCAGAAAGCCTTTGCTCCAAAGTCCTACTCATAAATTGAAACCACCACCTTCTCCTCTTCTCTAGTTTCGGTGACATCAGATTGGACATTAACTATTATATCAACTAGACGTAGGAACTCGCAGTTTCAGTCGATCACTGGAAAAACCTGAAGCACTCTGCGATTGATCGCCGAGTATCTTCACAAGCAAATCACCAAAGATATCAAGAGATCCGCATCAATGAATCAGATCAATTCTAAACAAGATAAAATCGTTATACTCAAATACTAGATTGATCGGTAATAATGCATGACTGCGCAAATCTATTAGGTGCAATTTGCGCGCGGGCGAAGAGGAATCACGCCGACGACTCCTCACGTTAACATCCAAATTAGTGCATACATGTCACGCGCGCGTCATTGATGCGAACCAGTATCTGTCACCGATGAAATTCAACAGAATCGTTGCATGCTAATGAAGTCACCATTATGATTAAAAGGATCATTGTCACTATACTTTGATCCCCATTAGTATATTTTCACAGCATCGGGAGCAGAAAAGACACGAGGGCAAGGAAATGGTAGGAGGGAACATATGCCAAAAGTGAATCTCGTTGGACCATTGTTTCTAATAACACCTAAGGACTCGAAGTCTTTTCCATATTCTACTTCACTGTTCGTGGACGATGAAGTTAAAGGCTTAGTCGACACTGGAGTTAACTCGGGCCAGCTCAAGAAACTAGCAAGAGAAACTGACATCAAGATTCTAATAAACACACACTACCATATTGATCACGTGCGGGGAAACTGGATCTTTCCAAACGCGTCGCTCTATGCTCCTGCCGAAGATGCACCCGCGATCAACTCATTTGAGAAATTTCTTGAGATGACAGGGTTCAAGAAGAACCCTGAGCTCCTGACCTATTTTGAGAAAAGGAAGAAGGAATTCTTTGATGTCAGAGAGAAAGTGAAGGTCAGGGTAAGGTTCAAGGACAATTACGAATTTGACTTTGGAGAAACTGTTTTGAAAGTGATCCATGCACCCGGTCATACGCCAGGGCACGCCTGCTTCTTCGAACCGAAGAACAAAGTATTATTCACTACAGACATAGACCTGACGCCTTTTGGACCATGGTACGGAAATGCTGCATCAGACGTAGAGGACTTCATGAACTCAATTGAAATGCTTCACCACCTAAGACCTAAGATCGTAGTCTCCAGTCATAGCGGACCTTTCGAAGGCAAAACCAAGATCGACCTTCTCTTCGAGAAGTATATTGATGTGATTTACCAACGCGAAGAGAAGATACTCGACTTGCTGAAAACTGAGCGAAGTGTCGATGAATTGGTCGGAAAAGGAGTAATATACAAGAAAATGAACGAGCCAGTAAATATGTACCGCTTCTTCGAGACAATGATGTTAGAGAAACACATGGGGCGCCTCACAAGACTGGGTGACGTAGAGCAGGTTGAGAACGGCAAGTACAAGGCGGTACCTTAAGACCGATTTCAGTTATTGCCCATCTCCATTTTCAATACCTTCATTTTCGTAAGAGGTGAGTTCAGGCATTGCTGATTGATGTACACTGTCACATCGACGACCAAGTTTTCGACAATGATAGAGACCAAGTTGTGGGGAGAGCCAAGCAAGTTCTGATACTCAATGCGGGTGTTGACCCTGCGAGCAACAGAAAGACAATGGAACTTGCCGATAAGTATCGCAACGTTAAGGCTTGCCTCGGTCTCCACCCAGAGTTTATCGCCAAGTTCACCGACGACCTAATAGACAACGAAATAAACTGGATTCGAAACCGAGAAAAGCGGATTGTAGCCATCTCAGAGATTGGCTTGGACTACTACTGGGTCAAAGATGAAAACCAAAGAGAGCGCCAGAAAAAGCTCTTCATGAAAATGCTCAAACTCGCAGACGAGTTAAACCTACCGGTCATAACCCATTCTCGTGACGCAACAGATGACACATTAACGATCTTGCGAGAGTTTCCACAACTGAAGGTGGTTCTTCATGGCTTCAGTGAACCGGATAACAAAGGGTACCTAGTCTCTGTCGCACCAAACATCTACAGAAACAAAGCAAAGCAGCGACAAGTCAAGGAATTGGCCATGGAGTCACTGCTCACTGAAACAGACTCCCCACTTCTTGGCGTAGATCCTAAGGAAAGAAACGAGCCAATCAATATTCTAAGAGTAATTGAGAAAATAGCTCAACTCAAAAACATGAATAAGGAAGAAGCCGAGAAAACTATTTCCATGAATGCAGTCAGGTTCTTTGGTGATACGATCTTCTCCTCTGTCCACTAGGATCTCGTCGCATTGAATCTCAATTAAGGGCGGTCTCTATTATTCTGGGCAGAATCTTTTTTAGCTTTGTACACTCCACTTGGAGGACGTGATAGAGGGGCTAAAGGAGTTGATCTGTCAAAATTGAGTATCCCAGTTATCATTAATTATGAGCGGCGGCTAAATAGAATACGCACAAGGATGGAGGAAGAGGGAATCGATGTCTATATCGGTACTCGGCTCAAGAGCTTGACTTACATTTGTGGTTGCTTCATACCTTGGCGCAGCGCTGTTGTGTTGCCAAGGGAAGGAGACCCGAGGATATTCACGATAATGCTGGACGCAGAATGCATTAAGGATGAGAGCTGGATAAAGAACGTGACTGGTTGGGGGCCTATGAAAACTTTTGAACTAGAGTTTCTGCTCAAAAGAACAATGAAGAAACTCGGACTGGAAGGGTCCACAATTGGAATAGATTATGGCAGGAAATGTGCATGGCTGGCGGATTGTTACTTGCATATGAATATGACAAATTCAAGGAAACCTTCCCAGCAGCGAAGTTCAAAAGCTTTACTGACGCGATGGACAAGATCCAGAACATCAAAGAGCCAGAGGAGATTGCACTCCTTCGAGGAGCTTCCGAGGTCACCGATGCAGGACAAGCAGCATGTAAAGAACTCGACAGTTGGGTGGGGTTGACTGAGACTCAACTTGGGGGTGTAGCCGATCAAGCTATGCGTAACTCGGGCAGCGATTGGGCATGGACGATAACAAGAGGCCAAGAGATAGGCTCAGGCTTCCGCACATGGTATTCATGGGGAGGATGTACGCCTGCAACAATAAAAATAATCCAACCTAGGGACTGCGTTCTAGTCGACCTGCACTCAATGGTTCAACTCTATTATGGAGATTTAAGTCACAACTACTTCGTGGGAAACGCGACGCCTGAACAGAGGGAGCTCGGCGAGGCCTTCACGGAAGCATGCTATGCACTGAAGGATGCATATCAAGCAGGAACTAAGTACAGGGACGTCATGAAGATTGTCACAGACAAGGTTCAGAAGAGGGGCTATGGGTCGTACTTATTCTTTGGACTGGGTCATGGCATTGGGTGCTGTGGATCAGAGGCATACCCAATTGTTGTGGATGGTGAGCCATGGGGCAACATGACTCTAGAACCAGACATGGTTGAGATCATGGCGATAGTCTTAAACAAGCCGGGTGTCGGAGGGATGCGACTCGAAGCTCCCTTGTGGATAAAGAAGAAGGGCAACGAAGTTCTGCTGAAGATTCCTTTCGAACCGCAAGTAATCCCGGCGTAAGCGAACAAGACTAGCTTCCTTCAGCTTCCCTCTTTTTCTTGAGTAAACCCTCTATTATGTCCGTCGCGACTTCAGAAGCTGTGCCATCAAGGACAGAGATTGATAGAATTACGTTGTCTCTGAATGCGCCCCTTAGTTCCTTCTCGGTTAGGGTGTGTTTATCCCACTTCGTTGCTAAGATGTATATTTCAGAATCAGGGGAATTCCTTTTTAGGTTTTCAATGTACTTGTGGAAAAGTCTAGTGGCATTCTCCAAGTTGTCTCTCGATGACGAATCAACCATAAAGAGGAACACTGACACTTTTCCGAAAAGCATCGGAATCCACTGGTCGGTCATGTAGGTGTCGATGAAACTGGTCTGGCCACCGCAATCGAAGGAAGAGACCATTACGCCTTCTGAGCCTTTGAATTCGTAAAGTGACACCCCGACTCCAACTGTTGGCCTGTATTCTTCAAGCTCGCTGAACTCCTTTTTTTCAAAAACGTTCTTGATGAAAGTTGTCTTTCCAGATGATGGGAGACCCATTATTAGCAATTTGAGGAATGTAGGCATTTACTAAACAACACCCATTAGAATCAATTATCAGTTCTGACTTCTTCATTTCTCTTCTTTTCTCTTTTTCTCAAGATAGATGTCTATGATTTCTCGCGCAACTTTCCGAGCCGATTTGTCAAGCACTGACACATAGTAGACCTTCATGTCCTTAAAGACCTCTGCGAGATCCTCGTCTGTCAGCGTATGCTTATCCCATTTGGAAGCCAGTATGAAGACCTCCGCGTCAGAGGAATTCCTCCTCAGATTCTCATAGTATTTCCGAAAGAGCTTCGTAGCACCCTCCAGATCCCGCTCAGATGAAGAGTCGACCATATAGAGGAGTAGTGATACGTTGCCAAAAAGTGTTGGAACCCACTGGTCAGTGAAGTAAGTGTCGATGAAGCTTGTCTGGCCACCGCAATCAAAGGTGGAAACCTTCACTCCTTGTGAACCGGCATATTCATAGAGACCTATGCTTACGCCGAACGTCGGCACATAATCTCTGATCTCCTCGAAGTCCTTACCTTCAAAGACGTGTCTTACGAAAGTCGTTTTCCCGGATGCTGGAAGACCCATTATGAGTAGTTTGACTACAGGCACTTCCAGACTCACCCCCTTGGTCGTGCTGTTTTTTCTTGGATCGAAATCCCAATCATTAGTGACAATTCCCAATCATATATGATTATCTACTCTCTTCGATCCTAACGTCGGAAGGAAACAGATATCAGTGAATTCCGACATCAACATTGCCGACAGAGAATGTGAGATAGATGAAGGTACTCCTATATGATGAGAAATGCGAATCGAGGGACAGGCATTGAGAGGTAAACGAATTGTCCTAGTAGGCGCCGGAAGCGCTCAATTTGGCATTGGCACAATTGCCGATATCTTAAGAAGTAAAGAACTCGAAGGAGGCGCCATTGTCCTTCACGACATTAACCCCGACTCATTGCACATGATGCGCCGAGCTTGCCAAATAGCTATCGACGAGACGAAACTGGACTTCTCGCTCGAAGCCACGACTTCCCGTCCCGAGGCGCTGAAAGCTGCAGACTTTGTCATCATATCCATCGAGGTTGGAGACAGGTTCAAGCTGTGGGAACAGGATTTTGAGATCCCCCGAAAATACGGGAACAAGCAGATATACGGCGAAAATGGCGGACCGGGAGGACTCTTCCACTCTCTCAGGATCATTCCTCCGATGATTGATATCTGCGAAGACATCGAGAAGATATGCCCAAATGCGTGGGTGTTCAACTTCAGCAACCCCATGAGTAGAGTCTGCCTAGCTGTGAAGAGAAAGTTCAAGGGCAAACTGAAGTTCGTTGGCTTATGCCATGGCATATACAACCTAGTCCTGTTCTTGACGCCAATGCTTAACACT
>JAHPYV010000047.1 GCA_019058495.1 Promethearchaeati archaeon | reverse complement strand
TGAGATGCTTGCCATGAGTTCCATTGAGAAGGTAATTTCGACGCCAGAGGCTACGCAAATACTGAAGGTTCTCGTAGCCTTCCAGAAAACATCGCCCAAGCAAATCACCGACCTCACGGGATACAACTCCTCCAAGGTTAAGGACTATTTGACCCAACTGCAAAAGGCAGAGATAGTCAAGAAGACTACTGATGGAAATAACTATACCTTGGCCGAAACAACCCTCGCTCAGAAGATCAACTTATCTCTGGAGGAAGAGCTAATAAGAGAAGCTGGCGAAGAGCTCACAATGGTACTCTTCGACGTAAACATGGCCAAAAATGACTATGAACTACTCAACGCAATTAAACATCTAAACAACTTTTTGGAAGGAATACATGCTCCCATAGTTAGGCTCAATTTCCAAGATATAGTATTTGACTTGGCAGACAAGCTTGAAAAGGAGATTATGCGATAGAGCTAAGCACCGCGGCAACTACATCTTACATGCTAACTGTTTTTCTTCAACTCGAGATCGCTTAATTCCAGTTCTGTCTTTAGCTGTCGAAAGTACGTCAGAAGTACCCGATTCCTCTTTTCGACAATTGCCCTCGCAGTTTCGGTGTACAGGTGTGGATTCCTTACCTGATTAATGTGTTTGGCGACACGTGACTGGTCGTTAGTCTTTGACTCGAATGCATTAAGCACACCCTCGATAGTGGTGTCTGATAGACATGCTTTGATCAGAATCGTGGCCAGTCCGACAGCCCCAACCTTATCTACGTAATCAGCATCATGGAGAATCTTTGCCTCAACTGAGTCAGGTTCAACGGAGTGTGTGTGTGAGCTCTTATGGCATGAGACACCGCCTGAACGATTTCTCTCTTGAAGCCACACTTCTTCAAGAAATCCTCGGCCATCTTGGCTCCCAGAAAACCATGATCCACTTTGGCATCATTTTCCTCAAGGTGTTTTGCAATATCATGCAACAAGGCAGAAACTTCAAGAACATCCAGATTCACTCTGCCCTCGTCTACCATCTCAGCCATATGCAGAGAAAGACGAGAAACTCGCTTAACATGAGGCCAAGCGTACAGCCCAAGCTTATCGGTCTCGTCCTTCGCATACTTCTCGATAGATTCACGCTCTGCCTGATTCATTTTGTCCACCCGCTTGAAGTCAAGCTAGCTGGTAGGCTTCGTTAGTGGCATAACCAGTCTAGTGACTTTCTGTTCTCTCTACGCTTCAAAGCGCTATGTCCTTCTTCAATTGTACAAGGAAATTCTTTGCAAATGTTTCTTTCTTGGCGTAGATTTCTTGGGACTGTGGAAGGTAGCAACTGAATTTTCCAATTATACTGTTCTCTAAATAGCCTATTGTTTCTTCTAGAGTTTGGCCCTTCAGTGATCCTGTTATTAATGACTTGACTATTATGAAAGTCTTGCCGCCCTCTATGAGATTAGCGTCGTGAACAATCTTTCCCTCAAGCGTTTCAGGAACTTTTTCCTTCAATGATTCCCAAGATATCTTTATCACAAGATGAGCCTTCTCTTCAGGCAGGTGCAGGGATTTGAGGAATTCGGCTATCTCAGCCTCATGTTGGAAAATCATACCATGGAAATAACTCCCAAAGGCAATTAGATCTGGTTCTACTTTGCTTCTATAGCGTTTGGTTAGCATTTTTGCAGCTTTAATAATCCTAAGCACGTGAGAGAAATCATGCATCATGTCCTCATTAATGTAGAAAGGCTTGACAAACTTCTCTAGTTTCTGAATGTCCATCATTGAGACTTTGACCCCATCAATTTAACAGAAAAGTAGTTGGTGGGCCCAATGGGATTCGAACCCATGACTCTGCCGGATAGGCTAGCGTTTGAACGAGCTGCCATTATCTTCCGGCTATCTCAGGCCTCTGTGTGAAGCGAGGTCGTATAAGGCCGGCGCTCCATCTGTGGGAAAGAGGCACCCGATCCTCAATCCAAAGCCAGGCTGAGCTATGGGCCCTTCCGATGTGTTCGAACTTCTTTCTGTTCTTCTTTTTGTCTTGTGAGCGTTATTAAGTTTTCTTCCGAAATGCTACGTGTATCTTTGTCCCTTGATATTCGAATTCGTCTTGGGCGTCGTAACCTGTGAGTTCTTCAGGCATTTTTCCGAGCTTCTCAATTTTCACTGCTCCGATCTTGTTCTTGATCTGTGCTTCCTGTGTTTCTAGCCCCTCTATGATTTGCTGGTTGCCGCCAGCAATAATAAGTTCAATTTTCTCGCTTACATGGTAACCATATTTCTTTCTGAGTGATTGGACTCGTCGAATGAAGTCTTTTGTAAGTCTTTCTGATTCAAGTTCTTCCGTGGTTGACATATCAAGGTAGAGAGTGCTCTGTGAGGTTTCCTTTTCCTTCAGATCCTCTGTTTTGTCTTCTTGCTTGAGATGTGAGAGCACTTGTATTTCTTTGACGCTTGCTTGGTCTTTTATCACGTCCAGTAAGTCAGTTATGTCAAGGCTTTTCTCGTCAGGTACGATTATTAGTTTTCTGCATGGCCACCTGAGCTTCACTTTTGCTTCCTGTCGTATTGCTAGGGTTGTTTCGACTATCTCCCTCGCGTAATCCATCTTGCTTTCGAGTTCTTTGTCTATCCATTTCTCTGTTACCTTTGGCCACTGGCACATGTGTATGCTTTCAAGTGAATTTGCGGTAGTCGGTCTTATGAGTGATTGGTAAAATGCTTCGGATAGCATTGGGGTGAGCGGTGCAAGCAAGTATGCTAGCTTTTCAAGTACATTGAACAACGTGGTGAGAGCAGCTGTTTTGTTTGGACCTGTGGTAGTGACCCAAGTTCTTGCCCTAATCAGTTTTATGTACCATCTGCTGAGATCTTTCACTATGAAGTCTTGCAGTGCTCTTGGTGCTGTGGGTATGACGTAGTTTTCCATTGCTTCAGTTACTTCTTTCGTGACTGAGTTTATGCGTGAAAGAACCCATCGATCCTCAGGTTGAAGCTTCATCCCGTCCAACTTGAATTTCGAAGGATCGTATTTTGCGTCAGCCATAAAGGTTGATGCGAATACGTAGACATTCCAAGCTATGTTCAGTGATCTGTCCGTGTCAGCCATGTCTTTCCAGTTGAACCTTATGTCGTCACCTGGTAGCCCCGACTTGGAGGAATAGAACCTGTAAGATTCAACTCCGTGTTTTGAGATCACTTCTTTCGGTTCAATGTAATTTCCGAGTGACTTATGCATTTCTCGTCCTTGCTCATCACACATGAATCCGTGCATGTAGACTGATTTGTATGGCCACCTGCCGTAAGCCACCATGCTTGAGCACATTAGAGAGTTGAACCATCCTCTTATCTGCTCTTTTCCTTCAATTATGAAGTC
Source organism: Promethearchaeati archaeon (assembly GCA_019058495.1). Lineage (GTDB taxonomy): Archaea > Asgardarchaeota > Atabeyarchaeia > Atabeyarchaeales > Atabeyarchaeaceae > JAHPYV01. Next base: position 11,685 of record JAHPYV010000047.1, on the reverse strand, counting down.
GCGTTCCTGCCAGTTATCATAGTCTGTTGAGCCTGTCGTGACGGGTAGCGTGGCCCATATGCATGACCCGCTGTCAAGCCAGACATCGAGAACATCTGGTATTCTTCGTTTTGTGCCTTTTCCGTGACATTTTTCGCATTTCCATGTGAGTTCGTCAACCCAGGGCTTATGAAGTTCCTTCGGTGTTTTCCCTGACTTGTCAATTAGTTCCTTTTTTGAGCCAAGGACTTCCACGTCTCCGCAGCTGTCGCAGACCCAGATTGGGAGTGGTGCTCCCCAATATCTTTGTCGTGATATACACCAATCCTGGAGTCCATCAATCCAGTTTTTGAATGATTGTCGTCCAGCCCAATCGGGGACCCAGTGCGTTTTGGTATTCTCCTTTTGCATTGTTTCCTTTAGGTCTGCTACCTTGATGAACCATTGATTTGTGGCTTGGAATAGTAGCGGGCTGTGGCACCTCCAGCAGTGGGCGTACTCATGTTTTATAGTTCCCTTGTAGATTAGTAGTCCTTTGCGTTCCAAGTCTTTGATTATTACTTCATCGGCCTTCTTCGGGAACATGCCTGCATATTTTCCCGCTTCAGATGTAAACTTGGCGTAATCAATTGGCGAGAAGGGGGGTAGACCATTCTGCTTGCCTACTTCGAAGTCTTCAGGTCCGTGTCCTGGTGCGCAATGCACAAGTCCAGTGCCTTGTTCAAGGGTGACATACTCAGAGCTAAGAACAATCGTGTGCGCCTTCTTGTACTTCTTGTCAAGTTGTGCTTGAATAGGCACCTCTTCCACTAAGGGGTTCTCATACTTGAGTCCTTCAAGTTCTCTGCCTTTGACTTTTTCAACTACTTGGAAATCCTTTTCGAGCAGTCCTTGAATTAGCACGGTCGCCAAGGCTTTCGCCATCACCCAGACTTCGTTTCCAACTTTCACTCTGACATATTCATAGTCTGGATGAGCCATTACGGCAAGGTTAGCAGGTAATGTCCAAGGCGTTGTCGTCCACACAACTAAGAATTCGTTAGGTTTTCCTTTCACCCTTAATTTCACGAATATTGAGACGTCCTCCACGGTCTTGTACTCATGCTCATGTCTTGCGAGAGCTGTTTCACATCTGGGGCATACCTCAAGAACCTTCACGCCTCTGTAAACGTAGCCTCTATCGTAAGCTTTTTTCATTGTTCGCCATATGCCTTCTATGTAGGAATCGCTCAGCGTCATGTATGGCTTCTTCCAATCCATCCAGACTCCAAGCTCACTGAACTGCTTACTCATCGTATCCAAGTTGATCAAAGCAAACTGTCTGCACTTCTCAACGAATTCTTCTACGTTCTGCTCTATCTCTTTCTTGCTTTTAATGTTAAGCTCCTTTTCCACATTAACTTCTATTGGCAGACCATGCATATCGTATCCCGGTGTATCTATTACATTGAATCCTCTCATCCTTTTGTACCGGAGAACTATATCCTTCATTATCTTGTTCCAAGCAGTCCCTAAGTGAATTGAGCCGGTGGTATAAGGCGGTCCATCTATGAAATTGAATACCGGTTTACTGCGTAATTTCTCCTTGACTTTATCGTATATCCTGTTTGCTTGCCAATCTTTCAGAGTTCTTTGTTCAAGCTCTCGAAGCGAAAGCTGTTTTGGTAGCTCCTTGACTATCACTTTCATCTTCCCCGGAGACGGTTGAATTCCCAGTTTTCCTCACTGATAAGTTGAACTTTACATGATGAGTTAGGAAGAATGATAAATTGTTCAAACATTTAAACTAGAGTATCATGTTTGACTTGCCTTAGTGTGATTCAATCGGATCTGCATTTTAAGATTTTTGGGCAAGTACTTCTACCCAAATCTGAGCCGGGACCTCAAGGTATAGAATAGAAAGTGCTCAAATCCATTGTCTACTCGCCTTGAAGGTTTCCACTGCGCAGAAAAAACAAAAAAGGAGAAATTACTTTCCTTATACTCTGTTGCTTAGCGATGAACTAAGACTATAGAGATATAAAGTACACTTTGCGAGACTTGCATCCGCACTTACTGCACCGCCACGTCTCTATCAAGGCGTAGCCGTTGTACTTGCGACTGCGAAGAGTCATTCTATCGTTGCACTCTGAACATTTCATCGCCATTTTGATTCCTCCCCATATCAATAATAGGGGCGCACAAAAGTATGTGCACTAAATTAATTATCGCGACTAAGATATAAGTTTATTGTGAATAGAAAAAAACAGTAGACCACTAAATAATAATTAAGGCAATAGTTCCGTCGAACATCGTTCAGTTTCTTTAATTATGTCCATTTTCTTACAACTGATTGAGCGAGTATCACAACTTGAGATGCTGGTGATTTCAGGATATGTCTCTCGATGATCGTAATGAAGCGATTAGGGTCATCATTGATGAACTCATGTCTGGAAAAGCGAAAGATAGAAAAGAATTGGACAGGTTGAAAACTGAGATCTGCTCCAGATACTCCCTAAACTCAGTGCCTCGAAACGCTGACATATTGGCGGCAGCCAATCCCGAAGAAAGACAAACGCTATTGAAGCTCTTGAGAACAAAACCCTCCAGAACATACTCCGGAATCGCTGTTGTTGCAGTCATGGCAAAGCCTTATCCATGTCCAAAGGAATCGCCTTGCATCTACTGCCCAGGAGGGGTCAACTCCGCGTTTGGGAATACTCCTCAGAGCTACACTGGGCACGAGCCAGCAACAATGAGAGCGATACAGAACAACTTCGATCCTAGGATGCAAGTTGTAAACCGGTTGAACCAGATCAAAGCGCTCGGTCACAACACAGACAAGGTTGAACTGATTATCATGGGTGGAACGTTTCCTGCAATGCCTACTGATTACCAAGAATGGTTTACTCAGCAATGCCTTGATGGTATATCAGGAGCGGAGTCATCGAGTTTAGAGGAAGCACAGAGGTTTGCGGAAACCTCGCCCACCAAGAATACTGGCATCACCGTTGAGACACGCCCAGACTGCGCAGGGCGGGAACAGATAGACGAAATGTTGAGGATGGGTGTAACAAGGGTCGAGCTTGGCGTCCAGACCGTGTATGAGGATATCTACAGGCTTGTTAATCGAGGACACACGCTGCAAAATGTTGTCGACGCTACAAAGTTGCTCAAGGATTCGGGTCTGAAAATCGTGTACCACATCATGCCTGGCCTCCCAGGAAGTAACTTCGAAAGAGACATTGAAACCTTCAAGACGATTTTCACAGATCCTAGGTTCAAGCCCGACATGTTGAAAATATATCCAACTTTGGTAGTAAAAGGCACAAAGCTCTACGAAATGTGGAAAGAACAAAAGTACAAGCCATATGACACAAATGAGTGCATAAAGCTACTCACCGAAGTCTCACTCTCTATCCCCAACTGGATCCGCGTCCAGAGAATGCAACGCGACATACCAGCCAAGCTAATTGAAGCCGGACCTAAGAGAAGCGATCTGCACGACCTCGTCCAGAAGGAATTGATCAAAAGAGCAAAGCGCTGCCCATGCATCAGGTGCAGAGAAGTCGCACGCATCGCTGAAACCCTTGGACTGGAACCAGATCCATTCGACGTCCACATCAAACTCTCCATGTACGAAGCATCAAATGGCGATGAACTCTTCATAAGCTGCGAAGATGTACATCAAGACATCCTACTGGGGTTCTTGAGAATGAGAATCCCTTCAGACGATGCCTATAGACCTGAAATAAACAAACTGCAATCAGCAATAATCAGAGAACTGCATGTCTACGGGCCTGCCGTCAAACTAGGTTACTCTCCAACCGAGGGGGAATGGCAGCATCGAGGTATTGGCTCACTTCTCCTTGAGAAGGCGGAAGAAGTTGCGCGAGATCAATATGACACCAAGAAGATGCTAATATTAAGCGCTATTGGCGTAAGGGAATACTATACGAGATTTGGATACTCTAGAGACGGACCATATGTCTCGAAGAAGCTTACACTAGAATAGAAGCCAACCGGTACATTAAATTGCGTTCAAACCCTATTCTCTAACAGTTCACATTCCGCTCAAAGTATTTTCGATATCTAATTTGGTTAGAAGGTTGTATGTCATTGATTGCGAGACCTTCGTGGCAGAGAGTCTGGGACGCCTTCAACGAATGGCGTGATTTTGAAGTTAACGACTACTACCCAGAGACAGCTTACTATTCTCTTGATGAAGGTCGAACCCTCACACAAGATGCATACCGAAAGTGGCTGAAAGAAATGGAAGAGATATACCTACCCGACCGACTTGCAAAATGTGAGAAGTTCACACTCTCTCTCGAGGAGTTCAGAAGCGATGTCGGGGTCACAGATTATGGCAGTTCAGTAGTCGAGATAGTAGAAGGCACAATGAGGGCAGCCAAGGAAACCAAAGAATCCATCGCAGGCGTGCTCGACGCCAGCAGCCAGTTCAGAATCGCTGTAATAGACGAGAATGTCCGAGAATCAGAAGAATGGTACAATGTTTTGGTGACGAGAGAGGAGAACATACGTAAACTCATTACAGCGATATCTGCGGGGCTAAACAAGATAGACGAATTGCTAAGATCCTAAGAAGAGGTTGACGGCGCGGTCAGAACCACAGCTACTCTTATTTATATGCTAACTTCTTATTTCACATATTAGACGCGAAGTTATTTGCGACCTGGTATGAAATTTCTTGGAGGTGGAGGACATTAAGTTCATTATCTTGGGCGCTGGATCCTTGGGATCTCTTGTTGGTGGGCTCCTAGCAGGATCGGGCTCGGATGTCACCCTGATTGCCAGGAGGAGACACGTTGAAGCAATAAAGGAAAGAGGTTTGATTATCAAAGGCCCTGGAGGGACAAGAACCATTGAGATTAGAGCGACCGATGATCCCACGAAGATCAGAGGAGCAGATACACTCATTCTGACAACTAAGACTAAAGACACTGCTGAGGCACTTGACAGCATCTCCCATCTATCATCTTCACTTCAACTCTGCTTTTCACTGCAAAACGGATTAACAAAGAATGACCTTCTGATTGAGAAATTTGGAACCGATAAAATCATAGGGGCGATTACAACTGAAGGGGCGACATTGACAGGTGATGGAGCGATTGAACACACAATGCCTGGAATCACACTCTTCGGGGCATTGGGTGGCGAAGATGACATCAGAGGCATTGAGAACTCCAAGAAGATCGTCAGACTCTTTAACAACGCAGGATTAAGAGCTGAGACGGTGAATGACATCAAAGCAGCTGAATGGGGCAAACTGATCAGGATGGCTTCTGGGGCAACACTTGCTATTCTGACGAGGCTTGAATACCATAAGATCATGAAGAACTTTGACCTCGCATGGTGCTACATTCAGTTAATGAGAGAACTCGCCGAAATTGCCAAAGCAAATTCAGTTGAACTAAGAGACTTCCCTCAGATGCCAGTCAAATCCCTACTGGATTCCACTCTTGAAGATGCTGTCAAGATTACTGTCCAAAGCGGAAAGAAAGTCGAAGAAGCTGGAACTACGCGAGTGAAGATTTCAGCACTCCAGGACATCGAAAGGGGAAGAAAAACAGAAGTAGAAGAGCTACTAGGGTACCCCCTTTCACTTGCAAGGAAATTCAACGTGGAGACACCTCGTTTGGAGTTCCTATACAGATTGATCAAAGGATTAGACTCATATCTACTCTAGAACGTGAGCGCTGTTAAGGCGTGTGGTCTCCGCAGGTTGATGCAACATGAAAAACATCGATGTCATTGGCGTAGGGGCGCTACTAATCGACAGAATAGCTTCTGTAGAATACTTCCCATCAGTTGATGGAGAGACATTCGTGAAGCGCCTTGAAGTTCGCCCAGGTGGATCGGCCGCAAATTTCGCCGTTGCGTGTTCAAAGCTGGGGCTAAAAGCTGGTTTCATTGGAGTCGTTGGAGATGACTCTGAGGGCAGTTCTCTTTTGGAAGACTTGAGGAAGGAGGGTGTAGACACTGGCGGCGTAATGCGGGCAAATAAGTTACCTACTGGCCAAGTCTACATAGCGCTGGACAAAGAGGGAAAGCGAATGATGTTCGCGTTCAGCGGGGCAGCCGACACCCTCGGTGACAAAGACATCGACTCAGCTTACATAGCTACTTCGAAATTCCTTCACATAGCCGACCTAAGGAATATCTCACCATTAGAGGCAGCGGCGAAAGCGGCACAGGACGTAGAGACAAGAGTCTCCCTTAACCCTGGGGCACTGATAGCAGTGCAAGGTTATGAGGAGATCAAAGGTCTGCTCTCAAACACCGATGTCTTCATATCATCCCGCGGAGAACTCAATCAGATATTTGGCACAGAAAACCTTGAATTTGCTGTCAAGAAGCTTTTCCGATCCGGACCTGAAATAGCAGCCATAACCCTTGGGCATGAGGGATGCATGGTAGCCGATTCAAAAGGGGCATCACATAGGATTGCAGCTTTCAAGGCTAAAGTTGTTGACACAACAGGCGCAGGTGATGCATTCTGTGCAGGACTCCTGACATCACTCGTCCAAGGAGAAGGACTGATAGAAGCAGCTAGATTTGCAAATGCTGTGGCAGCGCTTAAAGTAGCCAAGCTTGGGGCAAGGGCTCTACCGACCCGAGAAGAGGTTGAAGACTTCCTTTTGAGACAGAAGGAATGATTTTTTTGTCATCTCTTTTACCAGAAAAATCCTTGGATGTTGATGAAACTTGGCCAAGCGATTTGTAATGGCTTTTGATGTTGAAGGACCGATAATCAATCCTAACTTCGACTTTGCATGGCTCACCCTCGAAAATCTCGTCAAGAGAAATGACCTGCAAAAACTGTATGACAAGGCTAAGGTCTTCGACGAATACGACGACAAGAGATGGCTACATGAGCGGACAATGGAGGGACACTCGACAGGGGCAACTCCAGTAATAGCTTCTCTACTATCGATAGCTTGTGGAGCCAAAAATGATACTTTACTTGACCTTGCGAAGAAGCACTTGAAATTCACCCCCGGCGCCAGGGGACTAGTCAAATGGCTAAGAGATGAAAAGCAAATCCAACCGTACTTCATCTCAAGCGCTCACCCAGCTGCAATCCTTCCAGTCGCTTATGAACTCCAAATCCTTTCTTCCCATGTCTTTTGCAGTGGCTACCAGTTGACACAGAAAAAAAGTGAAGGTATTGATAGACTAAGAGAAACCAAACGAAATAGCAGCGAGCAAGTCATGTTGAAAGAAATCAATGAACGATTTCCATACGATGAGTACTCTGGCTCAAGAACGCTATACGACTTCATAGGCAACTATCTCGATGTCTGTGGTAAGATGAATAAACTCTATACTGCTGGCGAAGTGGATGAGCACACTCTCGAATCCTTCAAAGCGGAACAAGAGCAACTTCTTGGAAAACTTGAGAGTGAAGGCGAAAAGCTCGCGGAGGACCTTTGGTATCTCCTTTACTCAGAAGTTGGACTAATGGGAGCGCACAGAAAGAAGCTGGCGCTCATGGAAATTGAAAGACGTGAGAACGTCGGGAAAGAGAACCTAATCTACGTGGGAGACAGTATTGTGGACGCAGATGCATTCGCGTATGCAGGTCATGGAATATCAATCAACTGCACTAACGGGGAGGCACTTCTCTCGTCGGAGATGAACGTTGCAACCCCCACCTTGTGTTCGCTGACCGTTCTGATCGAGTTCATTACTTCCAATCAGAACTTAACCATTCAATCAAAAGATATTCTGCAGAAGAAGATGAATGAGGAGATCTCAGCCGAAGAAGGAGCAGTTCCACAAGCTAGGGTTTTCTCGACAAACGAGATCAACAACAATACCGATGCGGTGACGCAAGCAAATAGGCTCTGCAAGGATTATATCAAGGGAATCAAATCCAACAACGTATTTTGAGGACCCATTTGAACTTAAGCTTCTACGATAATTCTATTCGTTTTCTCATCCCAGTAATGAGCGCGAACCTCCCCTCTTCTCGGGTCAATCAAGTGCTCTTCCGGGAGTTCGATGCTTCTCGGGCCCTGACCCACTCTGCACACAATGATCTTCTTGACTTCGCCAATTTCTTTCAGTATGCTCTGAAATGATCCAAAATGCAGCTCTCATAATTTCGCTCGGTAATCTCTCAGTTTGTCAGCGATTTTCTTATCTTTCAGCGCAAGTATTTCGAGAGCCAAGATAGCAGCATTTTGCACTCCATCAATGGCTACACAAGCAACAGGAACGCCCCTTGGCATTTGGACAATGGATAGGAGCGCATCCAAGCCTCCCAGCTTGGCTGATATGGGAACTCCGATGACGGGCTTTGTTGTTCTCGCTGCAATCGCTCCAGGCAAGTGTGCCGCTAGCCCAGCCACTGCGATGAAAACCTCAATTGAATCAGATTTCTCAACATACTCCTTTAGAGCTTCAGGATTCCTATGAGCTGAAAGCACTTGCACGTCAAATGGAACCCCGAATTCCTCGAGAATCTTAACGCCGTTCTTTGTCGTTTCTTCATCTGATTTTGAACCCATTATCACTGAAACTTTGGGTCGTTGAGACAACGTGGATCCTCTCCAGAACGATGAGGAATCTGATGCAAAGATTTCCTTCAATCGATTACATTATTTACTGTCTATCCAATAAGATTTGTCTACTTCTTTGGGACAATCAATGGACAACCATCCACGGTAATAAATTACATGCATATGAAGCATATTAGTGCCACTGCTCAGATGCATGTGCAATTGCATACATACGTGCATGTATGTCTATGACTCCAGCACATATCCTCTTCTGTGCCCGTATCCTATGAAAATGGTCGAAACCAAATCGACTAGACATTAAAACTTAAGAAAGAAGTTGATTCATTGCTTATAAAATCACGTGGAGTGAGACAAGGCAGGACACTGGCGATTACGTTTTGGTTTCTTTCCTCGTTGTGTTCACCCTGCGTGTTCAGTCCCTCTCGTGACGGACATCGTCACAGAATATGGAGAGTACTCTAACTATTCAGTATCTAAAGCGCTCACTCACCATCTTTGTTCTTTCTGGGTTTTCGCGACTTACAGATAACATCTTTGGTTAGCTCCGGAATTTCGCCGACTGCTCGCCCTAGAGCTTCTCTAACCTTCCTCGGAACGAGGTCACGCTAGGCGGACATCGTCTCGCGCTTTTTCTCCTCAGCTAGGTTCTTCGCAACCGGCGGATTCCCGAGATTCTCGTCCACTACAAAGTGACTCTTCTCGGTGAGAAACAACTGGATCTCAGCTAAGCGACTCGCCACCGATCGCCCCTTCCCCGTTAGCTCAAGGTCGCCAGTATGGGGTAGCATCTGGGATTGAACGCGTCTCACGAGTCCCAGCTTGATCAGCTTCTCCACCGCTAGGCTAAGTTCCTCTTGAGTAATCCCGATCGCACTAGAGGGAGGCTTTTCTCAAGCGTCCTTCCTCCTGCCTTATTGATAACCAAGAGGAGCGGCATCACGCCTGGTTGCTCTAATTCCCTCATGATCGTCTACATGGTTCCAGCGTTCCCTTAATGATCAGATTTCAATACGAGTTGACATGGAATTCTTCTCAGAACACAGTCGGAGAAGTGATGGGTGTCTTGTACGAAGTGATCGGCGTGGTGAAGCAGCAGCGGTTCAACAGCATTGATGGGGCACTCATGATCCTGGAGTAATCAGCCCATTTGCATCTATTCAATAACGATTTCATGCAACCTAGTTTTCAAGAAAAGTGCTGCAACCGCCTCTTGAATTCCCAGAGTTGAGCCAAGTATTTCATTCTTAATACTTTCAGATGAGATGACGCCAACTCTGAATCTGTTGTCCTCCTTAATTATCTTATTGAGTTCCCTTCTGGCCCTTCCAGTTATGCCCTTATTTGACACAATCAGTCCAAAAGAGGTTTTCGCATGCTCCATCAGACGTTTCAGTTTGGTGATGATGCCTACTTCAGCAGCCTCTTTTCTTGATTTTGCTTCCACGACGATCGGAAACTTATTGGTCATTGGTTCGATTGATTCGGCTATGAGATCACATTCCCCTACCGAAGTCTGCAGCCTTTCATAGTAAATGACATCACCTAGATATTGGGTTACAAGAACCAGCGCAAGTCTTTCCATCTTCTTTCCATCTTTGTCAAGCCCAGTCTCAACATCGGAAAGGAGTTGCATGAGTGTTTGCCTAGCTTGATGATCAGGAATTCTGCGACTTATCTTGAGGTGGAATACAGGTCTGAGGTCTGCGAAAAAAACCTCCGGGTAGAATCAAGTAGATTTTCGCGTGTCTCTCGCTCGCAACGAAGGTATCGCCACACATCTCGCACTTGACTACATCTCCTTCTCTAACTTCCTTGAAAATATCTGACCCACAGTTCAGGCAGAAATAATACACCTTGGGCTCGATCGCACCCTTCTTTATTAGATTAATCACTATGTTCAAGAATTCCTCCGAGGCGACCTTTGCCTGTTCTAGTGCACGCCTGAACTCAACCACCTGTTTGCCTTCAAATATCCGCTTTAGACTCTCCTCCTCTCGTTGACTCAATGTAGCGGTACAGCTTGTATTCTGGGGATGGTGTAGGTCTTTTAATTTTGACATTAGCCCAAACCTCCTTCACCTTCTCCCTTATCTCAGTCTCAGACAATGCTGTCTTGAAATAGATCTTTCCCCCTAAGAAGTTTATCCTGAACCCTATATAATCCTCATCAGGTTGAGGTTTTTCGTCCTCATCAGGGATATGGGCTCCTTCCTTCCCAGGTTGGATGTGAATGTATACGCTAACCAGCTCGCCTTCTTCTCGATAGCGGTGGAAATCACCAGCTTCTGCTAACGAATGAATCGCTCCACTCACCTTGTCTCTGCCAGCCGTCATAGATATCGCCGAGACCTCACGTTCCAACCTGAAGTTTGCGCCTCGAATGCTCGCAGCCCACTGTAGGATTGAGTTCACATCCTCATTTGAAAAATGGAGTCTGTCCGCTGTTCCTCCGACGATGCTCATCACAATGGTTTTGACTTTGTCAGCGAGCACGTTATCACTAGTCCTCACTACAAGGAACCCATGCTCAATGTTCAGTCGTACTGCAATATTCTCAACTATTCTCCGTTTCTGCAACTCGACCGGCTTTTTCTTGTTATGTTCATCAAAGAACTTATAGTAGGAGTACTTGCCACTGAGGCTGATAGCATCTATCCATATCTCATTGAACCTAGGTAGGTGACGGGCTTCGTTAATGACAATCGGACGGGCATCTGAAATCGGCTGGATTGTCGCTCTCAATTCGTTTGTAATCTTCTGAGAATCCTTCTTGATGAACGACGAGGCATCATCGTCGAGCACATAGATATAACAGGTTATCGAGCCTGCCTCGGCGTACTCCGCGAGAATCTCATTAACCTTGTCCCCAGGAAGGTCTAGAAATGCCCTTCTGATATCCTCAACGTCGTTGCCTTCGACGATCTGGTATCTATGGTTTATCTCAACTAGATGTTTGTTCGTAAGCATCGACAGGCGGTAAAGCATTTCTTCTTTTCCAGTAGCTTCACCAATTTCCTTTCGGCTCATCATACCCCCTCCATTTCGAGTTAGATAACTCAGTGGGTGATGGAAAGTTAAAAGGTTATCTGGAATCATGCGAACTTCTCAATTCCATCACGTTCTTCTGCTGCGAATCTTCTCTCCGTCAGCCTTAAGGATCGCTGGACAAATTAGTAGC
>JAHPYV010000046.1 GCA_019058495.1 Promethearchaeati archaeon | reverse complement strand
GGCCACCTCAATAAATTCATCGGAAAAAAGAGGGATGGAGGAGGGAGGCGTTTGTACTACTTCGAAGGTGCTGAATCACAAGGTTTTTGTCCCAGTACACTGCTTTTGTATGCTGAGATGGATAGAGAGGGACATAACAATAAACTGAAAGAGGCATCAGTTAAAGTGCCTCTGTTGGATTATTGCATGAGTACTCGAGAGTATTATGGAGGTCTGGCGTTTGCTAATAACCGAGAGCGGCAAGGAGGCTATGCTTTACCATCCTCTCGATGGTAAGAAGGTTAAGTGCGATCTCTGCAATCGGAGATGCACAATTGCTGAAGGGAAGACTGGTTTCTGCCGCGTGAGGAAAAATGTTAATGGAAAGCTCCGTAGCCTGGTCTACGGGAAGGTCATTGCTGCAAACGCCGATCCGATTGAGAAGAAACCTCTGTCCCATTTCAATCCAGGTTCAGTCATGTTCTCAATAGCAACGATCGGCTGCAACTTCAGATGCAACTTCTGCCAAAACTGGAACATAAGTCAGAGCGACGAGATCCAAGGTGAAGACCTGCCACCTGAAGACGTTGTAAAACTCGCCAAAAGAAGTGGATGCCAAGGCATAAGCTATACGTATACTGAGCCAACGATATTTTTCGAGTACGCCTACGACTGCTCCAAGCTTGCCCACGATAATGGGCTATTCAACACCTTTGTGACAAATGGGTACATGACCGTGGAAGCAGTAAAGACAATTTCACCTTATTTGGATGCAGCGACTGTCGACTTCAAAGGCGGAGGGGACCCAGTTTTCTATAAGAAATTCTCATCTGTCCCGAATGTCGGACCTATATATGATAGCCTTAAAGAGATGAAGGCGAACGACATCCATATCGAGATCACTAACCTTGTGATCCCGCGGATGGGTGACTCATTAGATAGGATAAGAGAACTTGCGGGATGGATCAAAGAGAATCTTGGCGGAGATGTTCCGCTCCATCTCTTAAGATTCCATCCGGACTACACGCTAAAAGATCTACCTGCCACGCCGCAATCGACCCTAGAGAAAACTAGGGAGATAGCAAAGTCAGAAGGCCTACGATATGTGTATACTGGAAACATGCCTGGGCACGAGGGTGAAAACACGTATTGTCCGGCTTGCGGAGAACTATTGGTATCACGTTATGGCTTCTTCATTGAGTCTTGGAACATCAAAGATGATATGAAGTGCCCCAAGTGTGGAGAGAACATACCCATCAAAGGTAAATATTGGAAAGGAAAAAGTGGCAGGTCAGCTCTATTCTTCTGATATTGTCAGAGCAAGTCAAAGGTTAGAGAAGGGGGCATGCCAGTAACCATATATCATGGCAGATCAATAGTTCTCACGCAGATGTGGAATGATATCTTCGCTCAGGACTTTGAATGCATGCTGCCAAGAAAATGGGTCGGGTTTAGGTCTCAGAGGATTGTTGACCATAAGCACGAAGTGTTGAACCCCAGCCTTTATGAGTGATTCAAGCTTTCTCGTCAACTCCTCCTTAGAACCCATCAGTGTTGCGTCCCTAACAGCTTTGTCTGGAACATCTTCAACTATCTTACCGACTGTTGGAAGATCTAGGTTGTCCAATGTAGTGTAGCTAAGCTGAGATAGAGTGTCCGGGTCGAAGCCAAGTTTGCGATACAATTCGCGCTTTCCCTCCTTCCAGAAACCTAGCGCCTTCAGAGCATGTGGGTATTGTATTGCTAGACTCGCCTTCCTTTCAACCAAGTAGCTATTTAGAATTTTCTCATCCTCATGGAAGTATATCCAGTTCCAGTATCCGAAAGTGAAGCTTCCCAGATCTCTGCCACTGGCTCTGATGCTCTGCTTGACTTCGTCAGCTTCGGTTCTATACAAATCTGCGTTAAATGAGTAAGGTAGCCAGCCGTCTGCGAGTCGACCAGTCAACTTTCTCGTGAGTTTGCCATTTGAGGCGATCCATACGGGAATGGAAGGCTGGATCGGTGAAGGCTGAAGAATGGCATCTTTCATTTTGAAGAATCTTCCTTCATGGGTCACCTTGCGCCCTTTTGAGCTCCATAGTTTCCGCAGAACTTCGATGAACTCAACGAGCTTTAATACTGGTTTCTCTTTGTACTCAAAGCCGTAGCTCTCGAGGTTGAATGCTTCTCCTACGCCTAATCCAAGGATGAAGCGCCCGTTCATGATATGGTCTAAGGTCACGCAAAGCTGAGCCATTATTGTCGGATGGTACCTGTGCGGATCGGTAACAGATGTTCCAAATGTTGCTTTCTTCTTGAGCTCGGCGAATGCACTGAATAGGGGCCAGACGTTATAGTTCCTGTAGGGGCTTACAGGAGGCAAGGCTCCGAGGTGATCGCCCAGCCAGATCGAATCCCATGTCTTTTCATCTATGGTTTTCACGAAATCTCTATATTGATCCCAGGTCTTGGCTTGGTAACTCTCTAGTGACACATCTATGCCAAACTTCACTTCTTGAGCCAAGAGCATACATCCCTAAACCTTGTTTGCGGATAGAAAAGAACACAGTCAAATATCGTGCGAGAACATAGTTTCTTTTTCAACAACAATCTGATAAGATAAATATCGGGCAGAGTTCCCAAAACAGTCACAGCCAGAACATAGGGGTTGTGTAGCTGAGTTCCCCTATTGAATTGAGTTCCCTCTTCCTCGCCCGGGAAACCCTGCCCAATTGTCACGAGCGCAGAACCTTCTTAAATACCTTGACACTTGTTTCTATGCCCGCATAGATAGAATCGACTGAGGGCTCATTATTCACTGTATTCTGTGACACAATTTCCCAGCAGCTGAAAGAGCACGATGAAAGCACCAACAGTTTGACAAAAAGTCCTTCAAAGCTGCAGTTGCGCTTTCACGTTGTATTTGTTCCAGAAGTTACGGTACGTAACTGGGGATGCTTCGCTGTTTCCAACTTTCATTGAACTGCTAATCCACTTGAGCATATTCTCGTAGACTTTCTTCGAGCATCTGTCTGTGAATTCGTGTAGCAGCTTCGCTGCGTCTGCCACTCGCAGCTCGATGGCTTGTTCTCTCATTCTTTGGGCTTCTACCAAAAAGTCTTTTTCGATTTGCTGGATCTCGCGTTGAATTGGTGGAGCCCTACTTGCGAAGTCAAGTTGGACGATCCTTGATAGTTTCTCGTGTCTCCACCAAGGTGACGAATCATCGTATGTTCCGGCGCCTTTTGAGAAGAGGTCTGATGACCCAGCCCCGTTCAAGTATGTTGGTACGAACACGCTTATGCATGGGTTGGAAGTTCCTGTCAGCCAGTGGGTTGCGAGTTTTTCTGCTAGCTGCCCAACGTAGCTTCCCGCCGATAGGCTGAACGCACTCGAACTTGCATGCATACAAACATTCCCCATCACAGCCTTGTGGGGAGCCCACAAGCCAGGCTTCTCACCATGATCTCTGAGTATTTTCATCATCGTGTTTGCATTTATTGAGCCTTTGGCCTCCTTGAGCAGCGCCAGTGTTCTCTTGCTGCGTTCTTCACAGCCGGTAGCACCACGCGTCGCTTGGTCAGAATAGCATTTCGTGAAATTAAACTCTTCTTTTGATTTACACCATCCCTTCTCTATGGCATGGCTGACAAGCTTCGGGGAAGCGAAATCCCACTGCGACCCTATGGTGTATCCGTTTGATATGCTGCGCACGTCGCGGACCCGTTCTGCAACCCAGTGACGGTCAGCTGTCTCCAAGACCCATGCTTCACGCGGGTCAGCAATAATGCAAGCGTTATGGTACAACGTCTGACTAGTTGCACTATGGCTTCCCCCCTGACCAAACCTATCTAGCAGCGAAGTGATGACGTTAAGCGCTTCCTTTGCAGTGCTGCCGCGTTCGAGTGCCAGCCTAAGGAGATCCATCCCGAGCAGACCAGTCTTAGCGTATGGTTCCTTAGACCACGCGGCCTCGTTTCCAATAGCTACGCCATGCTCATTAGCTCCCATCTCCGCTCCCCAAATCCAGTACGGGCAGGAGAGAACAACCTCATTTGTCTCCGTTACTTGAGGAATCTCCACGTAAGTGCAGCACACAGTTGTGCGAGGAGGATGCTTAGTTCTCGGAAAATAGCGAATAACTTGACACTCATTTGGATCTCGATCACTATTCTTGGCTATGATTACTGAACCATCTTCGGTCGAATTGCCCATAGCCACCAGCGTGTCACACATAAAAGATCAACCTCGCTTACAGGAAACATACGTGAATGGTCGCCTGTTAGCATACGATAGTTGGATGCCTTCTGATAGAACCTTCATCTATTTATATCTGTAGAATGAATAATGGTAACCGCGTAGATAAGGGCGAGGTACCACTTAGCGAACTTGCATAGAAATCGTCTTTGATTGATCCACTGTCTACGTGCTGATGGGGAAGTTTCAGTTTTGCAGGCAACCATATGGGTTTGCTCTGGAGGGGACTTGTTCATTGACGGAGGAGGATGACAATTCTCGGGATGAGGGCAAAGTCGCATCATTGAAAGAGAGAGAATCAACGACGGAGAACGTTTGCCCAGTGTGCGGCTCTGCGAACATTGTGTTCGACAGAGAGAGAGGAGAAGTCACTTGTGGCAACTGCGGAACCGTCATAGATGTCTACATTGATCATGGTCTAGACACGAAGATGAGAGTCGACGAGCGAGGGCAGAGGATGGGAGTCGGCTCACCTGAGACTCTCACAAGAGTCGACAAAGGGCGTTCTACGATGATAAAAGGAGTAAAAGACGCACATGGCAAGCAGATCACACCAAACCAAAGAGAACGCATGAGGAGAATCACAAGAGTCCAGAAACAGCTCTACGTTTCCACTTCCATTGAGAGAAACATGAAGATCGCATTACGAGAGTTGAACAAACTTACTACAATGCTTAACCTTCCAATGACAGTCAGAGAGTCAGCGGTTATCTATTATAACAAGCTAGTTAAGATGAGGCTAACATGGGGTCGACGCATCGAAGAGGTTGTTGCAGCCGCGGTCTTCATAGCATGTAGGATGGCGGGAATCCCCCATGACATTGAGGAAATCAGCCAATATGCTGAAGTCAGAGAAAAGGCAGTCGGGAGAGCTGTTAGACTTGCGTTAGGCAAATTGAGGATTCGACTTCTACCGCCTTCAGCGAAAAACTATGTTCCGAAATACGTGTCGAGCCTCGGCTTGCCATACGAGGTTGCGTCAAATGCCATTAAGCTTCTTGATGAAGCTGAAGCCAAGGGTCTCATAACTGGAAGAGACCCGTCATGTCTTGCCGGTGCCGCCATCTATATTGCGACTAGACTTGAGAAACAAGAACGGACACAAGTCGAGGTAGCGAGAACAGTTCATTGCAGTGAGCTTACGATAAGGAATAGAAGCAAAGAGATCGCGAAGTATCTTGGAATCAAACTCAAGATGAGCTAAGCATGACTCTGACGAGAAAAACTGGACTTGATTTCGACTTCTTAGTACTACTGATATTGTCACGTCTATCACTCTGGCAGCGATCTCCTTGATGTTCCCCCTAAGAAAAGTAAGACATATAGCTATTTAAGAGAATGTTATTAGTAGAATCTAGCTGAAAAAAGACAATACTCGGGAATATCTTCCTTTAACACTCGATTCAACTGATTGGATTCTTGTGTTGATCGCGCAAGTAGGTACTATCTGATTTTGGGGAAGATGAGAATGATCGAGTCGCTATACATTGTGGATTCCTCTGGCCTATGCCTCTTCTCATCACCCCTAGGACCCTCAAAGAGTTCTGACCCTGATCTAGTCTGTGGGTTCATAACAGCGCAAAACCAATACTTCAAGGATGCCTTTGGAGAAAATACCAGCAAATTCACGCTGGAGAAGAAAGAGATTATCATGCAGAACGTTGACCTGAAGGGCAGAAGTCTGTTGTTAGCTATTGCCTATGCCATCGAGGACAAGAAGGAGGAGAAGTTCTCAAAGGTTATACTGGCTAACCTAGCCAAAGCTCTCAAAAACAAGGAAAGCGCTTTGACGATCATCATAGAAGGTTTAACAAAAACCTTAAAGGAAGAACTAGGTCAAGTCGTTGAGAAAACTCTTAGTAGCATTCTCTGCCCGTACCTCGTTAAAGGATTCCTGGGCATCACGGATCACTGCGATAAGATTGATGCGCCAATCAGAGATGGAAGACCGTGTGATTTCAATTATGCCGTAAAGCTATGCGAGTATTATATACCCAGAACGTAGCATAGCATGCTGATGGAGGAAGGAACATGGTCGAGTTTAGGACAATGCTACTATTCACTGATGCATTTCTGTTCATAATTGTTGGCATCGTCTTGTTTATTCGAGTCAAAGAGGCCAAAGGCGCTCTACTTCGAGCCAAGGTAAGTGTCATCATGGCTGCGCTCTCGGCAGCTGCAACATTCGTCGTCGAAGTCGCTATGGCGCTTGCATACGACCCACTCTCTTTGAACCAGAATTTAGTTGTGAAACAGCTGTATATCTTTGAGGACTTGTTTGCTATGTTGGTCTTAGCGTTCCTGGGTTCCTTCGCGGTTTTTGCAACTTATGCTGGGTCGAAGCGCAAATGGATCGTGCTGTTGATTTTCATAATAGCACTTTTACCGCCATCTTATCTGACCTTCGCGCATACTCAGGCAATAGTCAGCCCCGTCTCACCACCGCAACCCGAACTTTTCGATTTCACTTCGCCACCGCTAACAAAGATCTTCTACGCAATTTGTGGCATCCCATTGGGGCTAGCACCACTCGTCGTATTTGCAAGGTCTTTGATGATGGCAAGGAAGAGAAAAGACAAGGTGCTCACCAGTAGATCCGCAGTGATGTTCTCAGCAGTGGCATTTAACGAAGCAGTATATCTGGTCTACGTCTTCGCTCCAATTATCGACGTTGTGGCGCTTATTGCGTGGATTCCAGCCGCACTATTCTTACTGTTCGCTGTGCTGAGAATAACAAGTCCTGTTCAGCACACAGAAGAGAAGTAGATAACATATTCTAAATGCGAATAAAAAAGAAAAAAGAAGATGGACTCTAAGGGATTACTACTTCAGCTTATCTATGAATCCCTTAACTGCTCTATTAAAATCATCTGGAGCCTCCAGCATCGTATGGTGACCGATCTGTGGTTTGAGCACCACTAGCTGAGAGTTCTTTATGTGTTCCTTCATATATTGAGAGTTCTTCGGGTCCATCTGCCCATCCGCGTCACCGGTTATTATCAGGACTGGAATATCTATCTGCCCCAATTTGTCTGTGACATCATAGTCCTGAACCCAAGACTCCAAAGCGCTTATCACCACATGCTCTGGACACTTAATAGTCTCTTCAGTGAATTCCCGCAAGAAGCCTTTGTGCTCCTTTATGAACTTCGTGTGAAAGCCTGTTTGGTTTATGGTCTCTGCCGCCGTCTTGCGCGATCCGAGCAGACCTTTTCTCAACGCGTCCAGTAACCCCTTCATGCCAGGGTTACCTTTGAGGTTGTATCCTGTGTCGACGAGTATTAAGCCCTTGAGTCTCTTAGAGAGCTTTTGGTCAGTAGCGTACGTTAAGGATATGAATCCTCCCATAGAGTGACCGACGAGGACAAACTTGTCCTTAGGTAGTAGCTTGTCGACTAGTTGGTCCACCTCTTCGGCATATTCTTTCAGAGTGTAGCGAGCCTGGGGTTTATCCGAGGCACCGTGTCCTTTCAAGTCGGGCGCTATCGTACGGAAGTACTTCGACAAGTATGGAATTGTTTTTTGCCAAACGTAGCTGTTCATTGTCCATCCGTGCACCAAGAGAACTGGAGGTGCTCCTTTTCCCTCTTCCTTGTAGAAGATTCTTGTACCATCCTTCAAGTTCAGATTAGGCATGATATTTCCTCCTAGTCATTCAATATAGTCCCTCAATATTATCAAAGAAAAAGGTTTTGCTGAAGATTAAGACGCTTTCTACGCTTCCTCAGCTTCAGGTGCTTCTCCAGCAATCTGCTCTTCTTTTGGCACTTCTATCTTGGGTGGTTTGACTCCTTCAAGCCAGATTGACAGTATAAGCCCGAGGTCTGGAGGCAACATATGAATGTCCTTGTTCACTATGACGTCGAGCACGGCAGGCATGCCACTGTCAACGGCTCTCTTCAGGGCCGATTTGAGCTCTGCTGGGTCCTCCACGCGCTCCCCATAGCACCCCATAGCTTTGGCCACTTGATCGTACCGAACATCGGTGAGGTCGACTCCTTCAAACCTTGATTCGAAGCTGAGCTTCTGGCCTCCTTTGATCATTCCCCACTGTCGATCGTTTATGACAACTGCAACGATGTTTGCTCCGACACGCTTGGCTGTTTCGAGTTCATGTATGCTTAACATGAATGCTCCGTCCCCTGTAATCAAGTAGACTGGTGCGTCTGGTTTGGTGAGTTTTGCACCGATCGCGTAAGGTAAGCCAACCCCCAAGTGTCCCGAGTCACACGCATAAAGGAGTGTCCTCGGCTCAAAGATCTTGTTGACGTAAAGGCTCCATACTGTGGTGTTTCCTCCATCGACGCAGCAAATGGCATTTCTCGGGAAGAAATCTCTTACTTCCTTGATCGCTCGCAATGTATGCATCGGTTTAGCGTTTGAAGTTGCGCCGGCTTGAAACCCTTTCAGCCATGCCCTTTGGGATTCTCTTGCCTTCTCGAGCTTCGGGTTCTCGCTCCTCTTGGGAGTGAGGGTCTTCACTTCCTTAAGCAAGAGCGAAAGAGTCGTTTTAGCGTCTCCGACTATGGCCAAATCGACAGAACGGTTCAACCCGATCGTCGAACCGCTGATGTCTACTTGGATTAGTTTCTGCTTGTCCGGACTCGCCCACATAATTGGTTTGCCCCACATTTCGTAGTCACCGAATCTCCCCCCGACCAGTAGAACAACATCAGCTTGCGGTTGTGCCTGCAACAATCCATAGCCAGGTGTTAGAAGTGCGAGAGGATGATCCTCAGGGAAGACACCCCTAGCCGCAGGTGATGCAGTCATTGGAGCTGCAAGGTGCTCTGCAAGTCCAATCAGCTCCTTTGACGCATTTGACCATAATGCGCCCGAGCCTGCATGGAGCAATGGGAACTCTGCCTTCACGAGCAGCTGCGCTGCCTTTTTAATGGCGTCAGGGTTTCCCGCTGGGGGGTTCAGACATCTATATGACTCGGGTGGGAGGATTAGCTTCGGATCGATCTCTCCTTGAGCCCAAAGGACATCGACAGGTATGTCAACGTGGACTGGGCCTGGTTTTCCACTTGTGGCCTCCCTGAATGCTCTTTGAATGATTTCGGGTATCCGCTGGAAATGAGAAACTACCGCGTTCCACTTTGTCACACCCTTGAACAACGTCAACTGGTCCAAGCCTTGTGTTGATCCATGGTCAGGATACGATTTCCATGTCTGATTTTGGCCAGTTATAGCCACAACTGGAATGCTATCAGCGTACGCTGGGTACAACCCTGGAACTAGGTTTGCTGCTCCTGGACCGACGGTCCCCATACAAACGCCAGGAATCCCGGTGAGTCTTGCATAGGCATCAGCCATATTCGCCGCTGCTTCTTCATGGCGAGCGCCAATATATCTTATCTCTGCATCTTCACCAAGCCTTTGAATCGCATCAATGAAAGTCAGCAGTTGCCCGCCCACTATGCCAAAAACAAAGCGTACTTTCTCCTGCTCCAAACATTTTAGAAGCAGTTCGCCACCTGATAACTTCAACTTATGATTCGCCCTCCTTTAAGCGATTTCCTTTTCTACAGTCATTAATGATGTATATATTCGAATATCGGATACCTAAATACGTTATCAAAAGATTTGTGGGAACTAACATATTTCCGTTTCTAAAAATATGGAAGTTCGTGGGAGTTAGCCACTTTTCTATTCGGTGCGTTGGCAGCCTGTTCAGTCCAGCCTGCTCTCACAGCCTTCGGCTCTCTGGGAGTGTACAGGTATTCATCCCTCAAAGGCTGCCAAAAGGCGCCCACATTTCCATATTCACGTACGTGTAGCCATACATATTTGACGATAATTAAATTATAAATGTGTCCAATCTGCAACAAAGATTCATAAGAGAACTAGACTTGCTCAAGATATACTATTCGGGCACTTGGATTGTAATGTAAAGCAAGTTTCTGCTCTTCTAAAAAATCGTTCCCTATTATGCTTGGAATATGTTTGACTTCATCCATCGTTTTTTTGTCAGTCTTTGTGGGAATTAATGAGCCGATTGTTGGCAGATTCACTTTAAAAAGTTCGTTTGATTCTGTTCTGAAGTCAATAGTGACATCTTTAATTGGATAGTTGAAAAAGCGAGAACCTGCTAACAACACAGATCCTCCTGATCGCATTCTAGTAATAGGCATTCTTGTACTTAAAATATCATTCGTAGATAAAACAGTGAATGGACTTCCAGTATCAATTAAGGCATCCACTAGCTTAGAAATAGCAGGGGTTCTTAAGAAAAATGTAACAAATGGGAAGGGTCTATTGCCCACAATTGTTCTAATTGAACAACGTATTTTGGGCAACGTTCATCCCTCTAAAGGATGAAGGACAAGTCTCTTGGTGGAATCGTCTCTATGAGTAAGAACCCCACCTTTTCGCCCATCTTTTCTAGTTTCTTTAGAAGCTCCCCTACTGTATCAGCATACGAAATAACATTCTTGTTCTTTACTGCAAACACTTTTCCCTCATACTTGCTTCTAAGTTTGTCATATTGTTCATTAACCCACTGACTGTCTTCTTCAGATTTTTTAAGAGTTTCCAAAATCTGGGAATCTTCCATTTTTCTCTCACTATCCGTGTTTTACATTCTAATATCATCTTATACCTATTTGGATGCCTATCTTTATCCCTTAGTCCCTCACATTGCTGATTGCTGATACCGACCCCTACGCATTCGTATACAACTATTCAAGTATCCTACTCTATATATATCTATGAGGTTCCGACTCTGAGGGCACACGTTAATGAAGTTCGCAAAAACTATAATTAAATCATCGAGAAACATATTTATACATTCCATCCAAACAGTTCGGAACCCCTTGCTTTTTGCTTATTCGTTAGGATGAGTATCATGTGCAGTACCGGTCCGTGAAGGAAAAAGGGAACCATCCGCCGTATCGTCGGTCAGTTGCTCTTGGGTACAGGTATCCAAACTTGTTCTTATGTCTCAAGTAATTCTAGTCGCAATCCCTTCTTGGCGATCCTTGTTGGGTAGGCCCTACCTCCCACCCTATCGATTGCCTTTGAAACTGCTCTTCTCTTCTCCTCATTGTCACACAGCGCTACCATGCAACCTCCTCCTCCTGAACCTGAAATCTTTGCGCCCAATGCTCCTTCTTCTAGGGAAGCGCTAATCAGCTTATCGAGGCGCGATGGGGAAATTGGGCAATCACCTGAAACATTAAGGTTTTTTGAAAGGTAGAGTTGATTCAAGTTCATGAGTTCACCTATTCTCTCCAAGCTCGGTTCATGTCGCTGCAGCTCTTTTCGAGCTTGAAGGACAACTTCGGTTATTCCTTTCACCCCGTCCATGAACTTACGTTCACGTTTCTTGAAGCGCTCGCCGAGCCATGCTAGGATCCGTTGGGTATCCTTAGGCTGCTGAGTGTCTCCAATAACTAGGGGAATGCTGGTTTCGACATTGATTCTATTCACACTAGCAGGTTCGCTTTTGCAATCGATGAATAAGATACCCCCATAAGAAGAAGCGTATTGATCCATTTGGCCACAGTTTACTCCTAGGATCTTTCTCTCGCCAACGTAGCCGAGGTTAGCAAACCTCGTCAGGTTGCTCTCAATTACATCGACGAGACTCCTTGCCAATAGATTTGACGGTAAATAGGAGGATGGTGTTGGTGAGGAGAGCCTGTTTACGAGGGATGCAGCTGTGGCCACAGTTACGCAAAGCGCTGCTGAAGATGAAAGTCCCTTCTTAACAGGCAAGTCATCGAAGTATTCATTCATTTCTACAATCTTGGGATCCTCTCGAATATCTTTTGCCTCCACAAACCTAAGACTGAGAGCCCTGTCGGTCGGTATGCTGCTTTCAAGAAGCATTGCTTTAAGTACGCCACCAACATATCGCAGGTCAGAAGTAGAATCTATCGCCATGTCATTAAGGTTAAAGGATGCGTGGGTGTGGAAAGGTTTGAAGCTTCGCACTTGAACTGTACTTCCAACTAATGGAGAAGCTTCGACGAAAATCCGCATCTCAATAGCCGCCGGTATGACGTAATAGCCACACCAGTCCATGTGCTCGCCGAACAAACAGACTCTCCCTGGCGCCGAAACGACAATTCTCAATAAGCTCACACCTTGAAAGAAGCTCAAATCTACAAAATCGTATTGAAGATTAGAAGCACTTATCAAAATCAGAAGGAAAGGAAGGTTAAGAACCTTATGCAGCAAAATCTAATAGAAAGAGAAAAAGTAAGATCATGCTAGCGCTATGATTCATGGGGAGAAAACCATGGCAACTTACACTGAGAAAGACTTCAAGTCAATTCTTCTTGTAAGGAAGTTCATTGATAGTTGGTTCTGGGAAAGGTATGCAATCAACCCTTACAATGGATGCCAGTTTGGATGCATATACTGCGACTCCAGAAGCCAGAAGTACTATCTGCCAACCGATTTTGAGAACGATATCATCATTAAGAAGAATGCAGGAGAGATGCTTGACAAAAGGTTGACTAACGCAAGGACCTTACTACCAGACGTCGTTGGAGTGGGAGGAACAACTGACCCCTATCAACCAGTAGAAACCAAGTACGAAAACACGAGACGATGTCTTGAGGTTCTTGGAAGGCATCGTTATCCAGTCCACATAGCCACGAAATCAAACTTGGTTCTTAGAGATCTAGACTTGTTGGAGAAAATCGGCAAAAATAACTGGTGTACCGTCTCCACTACTATTACTACGGCAGATCCTGACATGGCAAGGTTCCTGGAAACTAGGGCTCCAGCACCAGAACTCAGATTCAATGTCATCAAGACAATCAAAGAGAAGACCAAACATGTCCAGACAGGAGTTCTACTTATGCCCGTTGTCCCTTTTCTGTCTGACTCTGACGGTAATTTGGAAGAGCTGATGAGAGCCGCAAATGAATCGGAGGCAGACTACGTTCTCTTCGGCGCAGGCATGACAATGAGAGACCTACAAGCGAAATGGTTTCTCAAACACCTGAAAGAAAAGTATCCAGAACTCGTTCAGAAATATGAGGAGTTATATCACTTCAAGTACAATCCGGAATCATATGCTGGAACTTATGAACCTGATAGCAGTTATTCAATCAAAATCAACGAGAAGTTCCTAGCGCTTAGCAAGAAGTACAACTTACCTTATAGAGCAAAGCGATGGATCCCCAACGATTATAGAAAAGAGAACTACATCATTGCTGAGAAACTACTTAATGAAGCCTATCTTATTCAAATGAGAGGGAAACAATGGAGTAATTCCTTCTGGGCTGGGCAAAACATACAGAATCTTAGAGAATCCATTTGCGATATCGCAAAGAGAAATGAATTGAGTGAAATTAGAAATGTAAATGGCAAAGTAGAGTCATTTATCAAAGAGCAACTCAGGATATGAGGAAAGAGACACACTCCCAGAGCCTCACGTAGACGCATTGACCGACCTCGCGTACTGAGTGCCTCAAAGCAACTCGAAGCAACTTCTTGGAGAGAAAGACATCCAATGCGCAAGTCACCAGAACCAGTAGTGAAAACTCGAGTGGCAGGAATGTAACTCTACCCAAAACCTACGCAACTTCTCTGAGGCTGGCTTCTCCTAGTCTTGGCTTTGGCTCTCTTGCTTACTACGCTCCTTCCCTTTGCACCTTTGCGGTATTTGAAGAAAACATAGGCGATTATCGCAATGAGAATCAGAGCTGATACCGCAACTAGCCCAGTCTTTGACGTTCCTAAATTGTTCGCAATCGAAGAATAGCTGAATACAAGAAGCTGAGAAATAGAGCTCTGATTGTCCACAGACGAAGCATAAGTGGAATCAAACTCGAAGGCATATTCACCATCAGGAATCGATGTGGTATCGACGATCGCTTGCCAGCGCAAACCAGTTGAGTCAGCTTTGGTTGCCTGAATAATGATCGGCTGAGACGGCGGAGTATAGTCTGGTGAATAACCAGACTTGCCGTAGATTTTCAGAACGACTGCGCCCAAATAGTAGATTGTGCCACCTTGAGCAATGGATGAGTTGTTGAGTGTGACGACGCAAAAAATCGTTCCTGACAGACTCGAATTAGTATCTCGTCTCGCTCCATTTGTGTAATAGAACTCTACCGACGCACTCAAAGTGGGATCCCGTTGAACAGTCGACCCCATCCTTACGGCGCAAATAAGAAATGACTGCAGGAATCCTTCTTGAGAGACTGTGTCACTAGCCATTATCCCGGTGTGAAAGACGCTTCCATTCATGTACCTATGGTGGTACGCTGCAATGGGTTGTCCCGGGTACACGTTTGGATTAGGGGCCTCCGCGGGGTTAATGAAATGCCAGTATCCAATCACTCCGGTGTTTGTGTAATTCTGTAGCAGGTTTTCCTCGTGTGCACCATAAATTGTAGCAATATTGTATCCATAATTGTTCCTGAGGTAGATGCTAATTGGATGCGAAGTATTGGCAACCATATAATCGTAGTGTTTTCCGGTCCACCAATGCCAGTAATTGCTTCCAACCCAGTTCTTGTTCTCATCCCACCACCTTGCGTAAACAGATTTCCAAGCGTGCGTTCCGTTAAACTCCCATCCGTGCCCCTTCACTAGACTCAAGTAAGCTGGTCCGCCAGTAGTAGCTGGTGGGTAGTATTTGACTTCTGCGAGGAAGTTGCATCCATCCATGATTATCAGCGTTCCGCCTTCTGCAACGAAATCCTTGTACGCGTAATACTCCCTGCTTGTAACGTATTCGGTGAATCCCAGGATCAGAATGTCGTATACACGTTTCCCGTTATGGAACAATCCTCCATTGGTGACATTTATCTCGTCTATGACCACGGCATTCTTACCCAGAACCAAGCCTTGCTGTTTGGCCTTGTCGCTTGCAATGAAATTGTACAGTCCAGTGCTCCAACC
>JAHPYV010000267.1 GCA_019058495.1 Promethearchaeati archaeon | reverse complement strand
ATAATTGTTGTCTTGGCGCTTCTGGGTCACTTGACTGCTGGGCAGATCTATTCGCTCGCCACCGTCTTACTCATAATCTTCATCGCGCTCGGCAACATCGGATACCTATACACCAAATCCAAGAAACAAAGGAGTTGACCCAAGCCCGCTATGAAGCCCGCATTTGCTGGTCCTTTGGGCATTGCATTCTTTTGCCTGTGCGCCAACCTGACTGTGAATGTTGCTAGCAGACATGTGTCAAGTTGCGTGTGAAGAGACACCTCCTCAAAGACTCATGAATGTTGCAACCGAAAGATTGATTATGTAAACTTCTCATACGTTAAGAGGAGTTGTGAATTTGAAGACTTATGTGAAGATATATGGGCCGCCGTTGATGGAGGCGCTGGACGAACTTCAGAATATCGCTGCAAAGATGCCGAAAGTAACCCATTATCACTTTATGGCAAACTACATGCCACTTCCTCTGCCTGGGCCGACAGTGTCAGGAGGGCCAGGCAGTATCCTTCCATCGCCACTCACGCCAAAGGAGGTCACAGAGCGATTGATCAGCAAGTCCGGTCATACACTAGGCGAGCACGACTTCTTTTTTGAATGGAAGGAAGATCCGTCGTGGGATGAAATGCGTGAACTAGTCTCTAAGATTGACAAAGCTTTCGCCAGGCTTGGCTGCAAGTACACGCTAACTACTAAGTGACTCACGCTCCACCCTCCTCCACCCTTTCTTCGCGGACGTCTTTGACATCTCCCATTCGTTCGCGCAAACTTCTCTAGCATGGGGTATCTAACTTGATGGCAGCTCTCGAATCTCATTCTTGAAATTGAACGTGGAGCAAAGTTGGAATTAAATAACTCTGCCAACATCATGCGGATTATTGGCGTTGCCCGATACGGGGCTAGTTGGGACAATTGCAGTGGGACATCCAATATCTTCAAGAATATGAGAGAGGTGGCCTATGTCGGTTCGGCTGAACGCTCTTTGGATTAGTGAAGCATGTGGCTCCAGTAGGCCAAAGAACATCTCAATTACAAGTCTATGAACTACTATTCGTCTCAGTGTATCCCTTTCTGCTAGAACCTTCGGCCGTTTTTTCCAGTCTTATACCAGCTCACAGTTCAAAGCCGCCAAGAACGCGTTAGCGTTCCTTCTGAGCGCGGCGTAGTGATTTCTCGAGGATCGATAGGCCGATGTCGATGTCTTCGTACTCGATTATGAGCGGGGGGGGCTAGCCTAATGACTGATTCCCCTGCCCCCATAACAGCCAATCCGTCCTCAAAACAAGTAGTTACGACGGCGTCACGTATTTTCTTCGCGGGCTTTTTGCTCTGGTGATCCTCTACAAGTTCGACTCCAATCATCAAGCCTAAGCCTCTGACATCACCGATGAGCGGGCATTCATTTTGGAGTTCTGTTAGGCGTTTCATGATGTAGTTGCCTTTCTCCTCGATTTTTCCCAAAAATTGAGCTATACCTAATTATTACTACACATCTTTCTTTCGGAACTTTGTTGGGGAATGGAAACATCAGTTCTCTTAACGCTTCATTGAGACGTTGAATCGTTAGCTTCCGCTTCCGAGATACGATTCGATATTGACTTTGTAAGGTGCTCTCTGCGACTTGCATTTTCTGGTTCGTGGAATTATGCGAGTACCAATTCTATCGTATCGATTTCTGGGTTCGGGTTCAGCCGGTGGTCGCAGTTAGGGCAAATGATGAATCGGGCCGCAACTTGAGAGGGGTGCGAAATTCTCGCTTTTCCAGACGCGTCCGACGGTCCGAGGCGGTATAGAGGGAATCCGCATTGTGAGCAGACATAACTGATGCCTGAATCCACCTGTTTCCCATGCTTACGAACGACAAATTTCGTGGATGCGCTGCGCATTTGTGGGGCCATTCCTCTAAATGAGTAGACTTAGCGGTCTAGTGGCCAATGCCACACGCCATATTCTCGAGGCGAGGTTGAAGCATTGATGGTAAAGGTGACCTTTCATGTAGTTGCCTACGCGCCAAGTCTTGGAGGCAAAACCTAGTTGTTGAGCCCTTGACAGATGCTTCTGGGTGTCCTGTGTAATTTGCAGTCTCAAAACGCCATGCCCACCGTGAATGGTTTTGCTGCATGCAGCACCGAGTTCTCTGGTGTCTGACGGTTTCAGTAAACAACATTAGTATACATCCACCTTACTTGCATGAAAGTGATGGTTCTTGAGGATATGCGTTAGCGGGTTCCTGTTGGTGAAGATGGTTGATGCTTGACTTGGAGACGGTGCTTGACACTGTAACTTTGGTACTGTCAATCGCCGTTGCGTTGCTTTTCGTATGGGTGTCGACGATCTCAAGACGCGATATGCTTCATAGTTTCGCCATCATATCCCTAATTGCGGTCGTTATATTTGCTGCTGGCAAGTTTCTGGACGCCTTAAGCATAGATTTCTTTGGAACCAAGATGTTTACCGACATGTTGGAACTGATCCTCATGCTAGGCTTTGTCACTGCGATTCTCTCATTCTACGGAAAATGGCGCCAAGAGACCACAGGTCGCGGCTGATCTGTGTCCCTTATCTACGCGAGGTCTTTCGAGGCGATTATAGAAAATTGGCGCTTTGCCCGGACCGATCAGGAGAGGTGTGTACAATATAGGTAGACTTCGTGTTTATGAGGGGATGCAGCGAGGCCTCTCCGACCAATCGTGGAAGAAGACACGAAACCATTCCTGAAGTGCATTCTATGTGGCAGAAGATGTGATGTGAATGAGACGAAGTATTTTTGCCCTCATTGCGCCAATCAACATGAGAATCATTATGGGAACATGGAAATATCATACGAATTCAGTGAACTGACCTCTGTGCCTTTTCCCCTGCAGCCCTTTTCGATTTTTGAAGGCAATACTCCATTAGTTCGTGTTGAAAGCCTAAACGAAACCTACGGATTTCGCAATTTGTTCTGCAAATGCGAGATGACGAATCCAAGCGCATCTTTCAAGGACCGGGCAACATCGTACATGATTGCCGAAGCCATCAGACTCGGCAAGACCGATGTTGTTGCCGCGTCATCAGGAAACGCCGGAGTCAGTCTTGCAA
>JAHPYV010000266.1 GCA_019058495.1 Promethearchaeati archaeon | reverse complement strand
CAGCTGACCGGCAGCGATGATGCCTACGAGACCAGTGTCAGGGAGCCCTAACACGATAATTGGGTTTGGGTCTGAGATCTTAGTTTCTTCAACGAGTGTTATTACAGGTTTCCTGTCATGGCGCGGAGCCTCTAGCTTAGACAACTTGATTTCTAACCCTCCTGGTCACCTTTTCAATAACTGAGTCTAACTATCGAACAAATTCTATTATATAGAAGGAACGATATTTAAGATATTCCTGCTAGGTTCAAGAACTGGTAGCGTGTCTCGTGGTTAACAGTTCGCTGAGTTTCGGAGATCTTGTTCGAGTGAGAATTCACTTTGAAAACGCACCTCCAATGTCTATGAATTCTCGATGCATAAATGCTTCCAGAAGAGGATATTCTTGCAGCAATCAGGCAGACATTCAAGGAAGATGACGAGTCGCATTCTTCTTACTGATGAGTGACCATTGATCGGTTATCAGAGTAGCGGGGTTTGATTCGATCGCCTGTGGGAGTAGTAAGCTGGGTGATTGAGAAGTTGTATACTGATTTCTTGGTTAACATCGGCTTCCTCTTGACGAGCAAGGATAGGATCAAGCTACTGCGATTGGCTCTTTGCTTGGCGGATCAGGCAACTGTTGGGTACGCGCGTGTGTTATTTGAGCTGTTGCCTTTTCTCAGCGTCGATGATAAGCGCAGGTATGGCGACGAGGCTTTAAGAAGAAGCGTTCCCTCTCTTTCAGACTTTGTCGTCATGTCGAGTTGCTTCGATTATCTTCCAAAAGAGGACGTTACCAAGAGAGTTAAGTCTTACATTGACCCTCTGCAAAGGGCGCTCCTGCCAATCGATTCTTATGAGAATCGCTCCAGAGGTTTCGCGTCGTTCATTCTGCAGTGTGGTTTGGCTTCGACAATCGAGTGTGAAAATGACTCCGTTTTGGTGATAGCGAACTTCGCCAAGCAAGAGGCGCTCCTCGATGATGCACTGAAAGGGCTTGGCAAGTCTAGGCTGTGGTCAGCTAGGATCAGGCTGGCACACGCATGGATATTATATTCGCGAGCAATCAGAACTGCCCCGCAGAGAATGCTGGAACTTTTTAGACAAAGCAGCAAAGAAGTCATCGCAGCGATCAAGGTAGGGCAGAAGTTACGTGACTATGAATCATTATTCTCAGGATTCAGATTGTTGTTCCTAATTAGTTATAGAGTTTTTCTTATCTCAGACTCTAAAAGGAGTAAGATGAGTGTCAATCGCAAACAGATGAGAAAATACGCCCAGATATCGATTGAGTTTGCGGAAGCCATGTTGGATCCTGTGAAATTGGCTTCAGCATATTCTAACTTAGGGGTGACACTTTGGGGGGAAGCAGAACTTCATTCAGATCCCAACAAAAGAAGATGGTTGCTTGAGGAGGCTAGAGAGCAGTTCCTCAAGGCAGTTTTGACTGTCAGAAGTGTTAATGCAGAGCTAGCCCAACTCCCACTCTATAATGCTGGATTAGTCTTGTGTTCTTTGTCAGAATTGGAGCCCGATGTTGTGAAATACAATGAACTGCTCGAAGGCGCGCTGAAGGAGATGGAGGATGTAGTCAGATCCTCAAGTGACTTAACCGCACCAAGAATCCGCGTCTCAGCGATAACCATGAAGCTTCTATGCATGGACGAACTTGCCAGAATTAACCCTGTTAACGTCACACATGAGGTTTTAGCGGAACTGGATCATATCGACAAGGAGTTGGAGGAGCTTCGATCAAGAACTTACGAGTCGCATCTTTTCGCCTACGCATACCAAAATTTGTCGTTGTACTGCTTGAGATTGCTAAGAGTCGGCGGAAAAGATCAAAAGCAACTACTCGACAAAGCCGAGAAAAGCGCCGTTAAGGCCTGTGAAATCGCCCAGAAAGTGTCATTTAACGAAATCATTGGGGGATCGCTGTACAACATTGCAACTGTCCAGATGATAAGGGCAATCTTGGATCATGATGTAAAATTGCTGATGGAAGCGGACCGCACAGTCAAGAGATCATGCGAGGCACTGCAGAGGATTGGGGATCTGAGGTTCTTGGTGGCTCAGTCATTTGGTATAGAGGTTCAGGTTATGAAGTATGGCTATACGGGAGAGCAAAAAGAACTGAATAGAGCGATTGCCCTTTCAAGAAAGTCTGTGTCGGACTTCATTTCTCACAAATATCCACAGCTAGCTGGCGAAGAATTGTTTAGGTTAGCAACGCTGTACATGCTCCTTGGCGCATATGCAAAAGCAGAACACTCGCTAAACGAAGCCGCCAAGCTCTTTCGAAAGAGTGGTGAAGACAACCCTAGATTTAGGAAGGAGGCTCAAGATTTCTCAATGACATGTAGTGCGATGCACAAGTTGGTGCAAGCCCAAATGGCGTTCAAAGCTGGGAAACAGTGGAAGGCCGGACGATTGGCTGAGGAAGCTGAGAAGGAAATGGTAAGGGCAAAAGCGAGATGGAGAGAGATTTGGCTTATCAGAGGATTCAAACAACTGATAGCTGGCAATTTGAGGGAAGCAAAAGCCAATCTCGCTCGGATTATCAAAGAGTCTCTTGAGGTACTAGAAGACAATAATCCCACGTCAACAGGGTACGCAGCTAGGAAACTCATGGACTTCATAAATCAGGAAGGAAGAAAGAGTAAAGCACTGCCGCCAACTTCAATCGATCTTCCTTTGAAAAGTGAAGCAATTCTAGCCGCACTTAGAATCGAAAATCTTACCAAGCAAGTCTCATCCGTCCCTGCCACTAGCTCGCACACAGGGGCGCGAGAGCTAAACATAGAAGACATACGAGAAATCATCAAGAGACTGGCCAAGATAGAGAATAAAAGCGACAAGAATCAATGAATGAATAATGAGCTGAACGATAGAATCCAACTCTTCGTCTTCTGTCCACAGAATCATACGCCCAAGAAACCAGCTACTTTCATAACAAGTGATGTAACAGGGATTGAAGACAGGTAAGATATAATTCCGTGGAACAACTACTCAATTATCTCCACCGACAGAAAGGACTGAGAGTGCGATCCTTAAGATGAGCCGCGAGAAAGCTTACCTATTGATTAGGTGTCAAAAC
>JAHPYV010000265.1 GCA_019058495.1 Promethearchaeati archaeon | reverse complement strand
ACTGACAAGGGCGTGCTTCTTGTCATAAAGTCAGCTCTTGAGGATGTGGGTAATATCAACTACGTAATTAGAGGCATAAACGAGATCAGCATTATTGCTTATTCAAACCGCTTTGAGAACATTGGAACTAGAAACATAACTCTCTTGCATGACAAGTGGGACGAAAACAGGCAGAAGTGGATCTGCCGTACCGGTGAATTCAACTTCGTAAGGCACTACGAATCTACCCCAGATTGACGAAATAACGGACTAGTACCTTGTATCATTCTATTGTAGTCAGACTGTTGTCAAATCCCTCGCGATACGGTTAGACTCTTTGTACTATCATTAATCGCTGTAGGGATTGCAGTTTGCTCAAGACTTCACTGAGAGACCTGCGGACTGTTCGGATTCCCGAAGCCCCGCTGTGTTCTTCCCAGTTGTCAGTGAATTCTGTTGTTGTCTCTTGACCACAAAATATTAATATAGAGACGACGAGTCTCAATAACATAGGGCGAAGAAGGAGGACAGTGGACAATTGGACAGTTCTGAACAGGAAAAACTGAGAGTTCTTGGTTCTATACTGACGATTCTGCTGCCGACCAAGGAGGGCGAACATAAGATGAATCCCGGCGGATGGCCACCATACTAAAGTAAAATAGAGTACAACTCGAGATGGCTTAGTCTCGGGAGAGGACTGAGTGATTTGGCGGAGAAACGTAGTGTACCATATTAAACTTTTCAGACGTGTTTGGTTTAAAATGGTGCACGGCTTCTAAAAAAATGTCGGCTCTTCTTGCTTTTTGAAACCAGTCTGCGAGTTTTTGGACTCTGATTCCGAGTTTGTCTTCGGGCTGCCGTCATTTCACAATTTGCGGCTGCCCAATTCTTCCTATCGGCTTGGTTTTTGACGATATTTAAAGGCTTCGACCATATACTTAGTTAGAAGTAGCGGTGAATAGAGGCATCAATTGGTTGGTGGAGGTAATGTTGGCGTTCCCCGAACGAGTGGTGGATGGCAACTCCCCTGCAAGGGATGAAGGATCATCGAAGATGGTTCGCAAGGTTGTTGTAATACAGGTTAAAGGTAAAAGTTACTTGGATCCCAGACGCCTTGACTATAATCGAGAAACAAGGGATGTCAGCACAGACGACCTAGAGAGAACTGAGGGAAGTGTTCTGGGTAGCAGAGTTATTGATTTGAAGGATGGGCGTGTCGTCTTCTGGTTCATTAAGAGATATGCTTGCAAGTCTCTTGGGTTCGAGTTCTCATTCCTACAAGGAGCCATAGCCGCGATTGTGGTTCTGGAGCTGTCTGATCATGAGACTATTCAAGCGACTACGGAGCTCCTTCGTGACATTTGTAAGGTGTTCTCCATCCCCGTCATGCTCGTCGTCGGAGGAAAAATAAACGACGATCTGGTTGGCTTAGAGTCTCCCAGTGGTCTAGCTGAGATGGCCTCTAGGGTAATCTCCTTCTCTCATGCTGGAAAGAAAGCCTTACAGGCAGCTTAGCCATCCATTAGAAGCGATTACCAACACAGAGGCCGTAAGGCACCAGTTATTGTGCAACATTAGGTTCCTGCATGCCCCACTGATGGTTGCATCCTGAAGGAGATGGGGAAGTCGATAAGATCACTCTGTATCTTTGATCCTTCCAATAAACCTGTCTTCCAGTGGAGGAAAGGGAAATCCATAGACAAGGGCTGGTCAGAAAGGTTTCAAAAAGCGCTTGCTTCAGGACCTCTTTCAAAAACTATCCAGCAACTCATCAAAGAGGTCAATCTAGACACAGAAAAGACCCGAGTTGTGGAGTATGAAGGACGCGCTTTATCACTCCATATCCACGGGTGGTTTCTCATCGTTGCTGATTCAGATTCAAAAGAGGAGTTTGACAAAGTTATTCCCCAGCTTCTTGCTGCGATAAACGATGCGATAAGTGAGGATCCTCTGAGTTTTAGTGAGCTGCTTTCAGGCTATGATATGCCCGGCAGGAGCAAGCTTGCAGCGCATCTGGCAAAGGTTCTCGGATCGTGACTACTAGGCAACGGCTCTGTCAGACGGATGGGGATGTTGTTGAGTAGCCAGTCGTTTTTCTGATAGTCATTGCGACCCTTCCCAGGTCATGCAGGGATGAGTTTTCTTCGATTTTGTATACTGGAGACGTTACTTAAGTTTATTAGCCAATTGGAAGCCATATTTGACGATCCTAGAACAGGATTTCAGTATCATTGGATGAATTGTTCAGGTGGGGATCATCAATGAGTAAAAGCAAAGTAAAGAGCGACGCCTATGAATTACTTCGCCAGAAGATGGACAGCTTCCCTATCGGTTCTCCCAGAAGTGAGGACCTAATGAAGTTTCTGAGGAAACTGTTTACTGAAGAAGAAGCGAAGATTCTTTCCAATTTCAATATTCCCTACATGGATTCAAGGACAGCAGCTGATTTCTCGAAGACCACTGGAATACCCGAGAAGAGAGTTAAGGAAGTGTTCGAGAACCTTCTCAAGCGCGGTATGATTTACAAGAGTAGGAGCAGGACAACAGGTACGGAATACTACGCTTTGCTTCCCATGATCCCAGGGGTCTTTGAAGCTTACTTCGCTGATCGAAGGGTTCCGGAGAGCGACAAAGTCGAAGCCAGCAAGTGGTTTGAACACTTATACTCGGACGGATGGGGCCACGAGATTGGCGCATCAAACTACCCGTGGGCCAGAGTCATTCCAATCGAGAAGAGTTTTTCACCGCAGATTGAGGTATTGCCGTATGAGCGAGTCAGCCAGTACATAGACAAAGCAAGCTCGCTGGCCGTAATGAACTGCGCTTGCAGAACCCATGTCAAGAAATGTGATAAGCCAGTTGAAGTATGCTTGACATTCGACAAGTTTGCGGACTGGACGGTCGAGTCAGGAATCGGAAGACACATAGACAAAAGTGAAGCTCAGAGAATACTTGCGTTGACGGAGAAGAAGGGACTAGTCCACACAACCAACAACAGTCAGGAGGACATTACCTTCATCTGCAATTGTTGCACATGTTGCTGCGGAATACTCCGCGGGCTATCAGAACTAAGAAACCCTAGGGCATTCGCGAAGTCTAACTACCAGCCGGAGAT
>JAHPYV010000264.1 GCA_019058495.1 Promethearchaeati archaeon | reverse complement strand
TTAAGGAACTCTTCCCCCATCCTGACGGGCCACTTATTGAGAATATACGAGTGTTAGTACTTCTATTCCTAACATCCTGAAAGAAATCTCGCATGGTATTTTGAAGATCATGCCGCCCTACAAAGTCTTGAGGTCTGGCAGGCCGATAGTCTGCCCATGCGTCACCAGTTGCAACATCAACTACGGTTTCGGATACATAGGCAATTGACTCCCCCGCTTCTGAACTATCAGGGGGAGTAGTGAGCCAATTAAAATCGCGGAGGCTGGTATCAGTCAATTTTAGCTTTTGTATGAGTTCAGTATCGGTTATTAATTCGCCCGTCTGGGCATCATATACGATGACTTTGCTTGGTACACCTGACTCCGGTACTAACTTTGCCCAGTAACGACCAAGGTTAGTCAACAGCAGATACCATTCACCCTGTTCCATTCCTGGGATAGTTGTTATCTTAGTTGGATCTAAGACACGGTTTGAGCTTATTAATAGACCCAAGAGTCGAGGAGGATTATAGATGCTCAATCGACGGCGCTCTTCTGACGGTCTCTTCTCCCAATCCTCCTTCCAGCCCTCTGCTTCCTTAGAAAGTCTAGAAGTGGTTACTAGCCATCCCTGGTCTACCTTCCTAAAACCAACATTGCCTAACAGTTTCGTAAGAGCATCTGCTGGTACAGGTTCTTTATGAGCCTTGCACTCAGCGTATATCTTTTCATTAGTAGCATTTTGAGTAGCGGTAACATCTATCTCCATACCGGTAACCCTAAGGGATGGACCGCTGGTATGGCCAGTTGCATCAAACAAATCGCGCATCAAGTCTTCTAGTAAATTTCCACGCTCGGTGGTTGTCGTACCT
The DNA here is from genome assembly GCA_019058495.1 of Promethearchaeati archaeon. Lineage (GTDB taxonomy): Archaea > Asgardarchaeota > Atabeyarchaeia > Atabeyarchaeales > Atabeyarchaeaceae > JAHPYV01. The sequence continues at coordinate 2,269 of JAHPYV010000264.1, read as the reverse complement.
TTGGTAACAGCAACCTCTATACTATGGTCAACCAACTTGTCTTTCCTTATTAGGCCGGGTGAATTTATTATAAGGCTTATATTGTCTTGTGGCAACACTACTAAGACGAGCTGCGGTCTCAAGTCTGCGCTTATTAGTTAATAGGTAGTATTTGCTGTCTTGATGTATATCGATGTGGAATGTGAAAAGTCAGATTAACATAGACTAAGACGATATCCTAAGGCAACGTTTTGCCATTTTGTGCAGGTGGCCAATTTATTTTTCGACAGGGTATGAACCGACTGCTAAACAAAACTGACAATTGTTCAATCTCGCTCCGGCTTCTTGACGGTGTTTCCCACATACATTGAAAGAAGAACAAAAGTCAGCTACAATTTTGTTAGGGATATGCGGTATTGCTTGGTATGTGTACGCGTAGGAGTGATGGTCGCAGTTGGAACCTGAGAATACCCAGGACAGCACTAGCAGCTTAAGAATGTGTGGTGGAGGTAGAATATGAATTTAGGCGACCAAGTAAACTGTCTGATTGATCTCGCAAAGAAAGTCAAGGACGATGGTCTCCCTCAGGCTGCTTTGAGAGATTCCTTATATGATTTAAGTTATATTCTCCGGAGAATCCAGGAATTAGCACCAGCTTTGAAGATAGACATTAATTCCGCCAGTCAAGGAGAACTGAATATGTTTTTGGAATCACACAAAGTGCTTCGGTTTTATTCCCAATGTATACTTTTGTGGAGCTTTCGCATCTTGGAAATACTGGAATTTATAGCAAATATTAAGCCTTCCCAGGCCCTAAGAATTGCTCGGAACATTCTTGGAGCTCATTACGGCAGTGCCCGTGGTAACCTGAGATCAAAGCTGACAAGAGAACAGGGTTTTCTTCAATCCCCCAAATTCTCCCCAGACGGGAGGTTTGAATATGTGATTGGGCCTCTCAGTAGCCCAGCCTCGACGGCTAGTCCTACAGAAAAACAGATTATTGAGAGGCTTTTCAAAAAATACTGCCCTCAGAAACAAGATTTCAACTGGTGGAATGCTTGCTATAGGATTCTTCATCAGAATGACTTCAGGGTTAGCAGAAAGGATCTGGAGCGAATAGAAGGTTTCATTCATAACAACGGCGGTGTAATTACAGACTCACAAAGCACTATTCAATGTGTCTTAGATTCGGTCGAAAAGTATTTGACGGCCAATGTTGAATAAGCATTTCCAGTTCGTTTGAGAAGGAACTAGAGGGCTTTGGGAGTGGTAAAAGGAGACATGAGACAGGTTCGGTTTTCGACGCCGACGTGTAGGGAGTTATCAATGGGAGGATTAATAATTTAGTACTCTGCGTGATGCCGGTTATCAGGGCAAACAATCCTCGGAAATGTGCAACTCAGCCAAATACCGCAAGAAGCGAAGACGTGATGTTTTTTAAATTATCTTGTATCTCGTTCGGACAAGATGTAATATTTGGCTAGAAACTTCATGCATAAGCGGCAGTCAGGCAACACGCAATGTTAGTGCTCCCTGCGGAAAGGAGGAGACTAGATGCCTAGAAAGTATTGGGTAGTGTCGCCGAATGTGGATGGCAAAGGAAATAAAGTTGAAGAATGGAAGAAAGTAATCCTCAATACTCGTGCAGCAATTATGGGATGGTCACCGAGCCACTATATCGGACGGAAGTTCAAAGATGAAATCCCTCCTGGTGATATTATCCTCGTTGCACGGCGTCACAAAGGGGAGCCGGATGTAGTTGGGTTCGGCCTAGTGAAGGGGAAATGGAAGAAAAGGCGTTTTCCACGCATGTTAGATGAACCAGTCTACCTGAAAGAACTCGATCCTTTCATAACGGTTCAACAGGAGCCAGAAGGCATTCCGCTCATTGATGTTCTGCCCAAAAACAGGGCCATGGTTCAACTACATCCGGACGACAAAGAGGAGCATGCCCATTATAAAGAGGTATGTGAATGGATGGCTCGGAAACTGGGGCTGACAGAACACAAACGCGGTAGCGATAGTATCAGAGAGAAGCCTCTGAGGAAATCCAAAACTAAAACATATGGCTACGAAGTAAGGACCAAAAGACAAGTCACAGAAGCCCAGAAACGCGAAGAGGCATTGCTGGATGACTACTTTCAGTGGTTGAAGAAACAGGGGCGCCAGCTGTTAAGGTTGCGATATGGTCGAAATGAATGCGACGCCTGGGAAGCGGAGAGACAAAATCTAATCGAGGCTAAAGGCTCGACAAGTCGCGAAGACATTAGAATGGCCACGGGCCAGCTTT
>JAHPYV010000263.1 GCA_019058495.1 Promethearchaeati archaeon | reverse complement strand
ACCACATGTGGGGCACTTGAATAGCATATCTGCCATTTCATCAGTGAGCTCCAGGTTTCCTTCAAGAACAGCGCGCGCCATCCATATCTTTCCAGCGTTCCAAAATGCTTCCCATCCGCCTTCCTTTCCAGACGGGCAGCCTGTCAAAGTTCCCTCGTAGAGTTGTCCTTGGTACTCACCGATTCCCTCCCTGTCGGGTTCACCAGAGTAGGCAAATCTGCATGCTTTACAGTGAATGCACTTATAGATTTCTTTGGTTAAGTTCTTCAAACTTTCCATGTTTACGTTCCTCCTTCACGGTAACGCGAGTCTTCCTGGATGCAAGATCCCGTTCGGGTCGAGTATTCTCTTGATCTTCCTCAAGAGGCTGTGGTACTCTTTTGCTTTGGTTAGGGTTAAAGGTGCGTGGCAGAACGGGTCCATGCGGTAGTTCAACCAGCCTTTCTCGAGGAATATCTCCGTTGTATCTTGATTTAATTTCTTTACCCGCTTTATTGACTCTTTGTCTGTAGCATCGTAACAAACAATGGGCATGCATATGGCCTCGCGGGCGTGGTCGATAGATGCCACCCACATGACCGGCGGAAATCCATATTCTTCCATCTTCTGGCAGTAGATTTCACTGAATTCGCCGCAGCCCTTCCAAGGCGTGTACCATGTAATGAAGAGGAATCCTGCGTCCCACAACGCATATGGTATGGCTATCTTGTTGGGCTTTAGAAGCCTTGAGGCTATTTGCTTGGGGTGAAGTTTCCACTGTGGAGTTTGATGCCCTGTTCTTTTCTCATAACTCTTCGCAACGTCGTCGATTCTCTTTACAGTGTCGTCCAGTTCTTCCTTGGTCCAAGCCCAGACTTCGAAGTTCATCCACCACTGAGAAATCCCCATCTTCTGGTATGCTTCGTAATCATTGGGGACCCTATCTTTCGGCCATCTCGTCATTACTAGAGGCCAGTTTCCTCCTTGAACCATTACGCAATGGTCGGACATACCCATTTCATACTTCGATATCTCAAGGGTAAGATCCTGCATGTCGTAAGGATTATCCATTCCATAAGCGACCACAGTTTTGTGCTCAAGGTGTGGCATTATTTTGATCGCGCATTTGGTGATGACCCCCATTGTACCTTGCGAGCCTAGGAATAGTCCACCTATGTCAGGCCCAAGACCCCACTTGTAGAAAGGTTTTGCGCCAGGCAATGCCCAGCTTCCAGTTCTTATGACATCGCCAGTCGCCAAGACTACCTCTAAGCCCATGACTGTATCGGCCTGAGGACCATATCTGCCAGTAACCAGGCTGAAGCCTCGCTCTATGGCATCGCCTAAGATTGTAGCTGCTGGGGGCGCTCCGTCAGGCACGGGAGGAGCCCATCCTGGGTACTTCTTTTTCATATACGCCCACACTTCACCGGATCTAACACCTGGCTCAACCACTATGTATCTGGCGTCAGTATCAACTTCAATTATCTTGTTCATCTCTGAGAGATCCATAAGGATCCCTCCTGGCTCTATGGTTGGACAGGCAAATCCTCCACTAAGGCCTCCAGATGCTGGCGTAACAGGGATCAGTTCTTCGCTCGCAATCGTCAGAACCCCTTGGACTTCTTCGACGCTCTTTGGTCTGACTACACAGTCAGCTACTACCGACTCAAGACCCATGATGCCCTTTGACAAATAAGAATACAGGATCGGCTTGCTTGTCGTGACATATTTGTCACCAACAACGTTTGCAATTCTCTTGACGATCTCAGGAGTTACCTTGCCGTAATCTCGTTTCTCGTAACTCATCTTGTTCTTTCCTCCGAAAATGTCGAACTCTCACGGCTAAAAGAATTTTCTCTTAAGATTGACGTTTGAAACGAGAGTTCGTTTCCTATTTAAGTATTGTAGTTTTTGCCTGCACGATTAAGGACTATTAATCTGCGAGTATGCTGTCGCAGTTTTCCGAAGTGCTGACTAACAGTCCAATAGATATACCACGAGAGAATCACATCTTAAAACCAATCAACATCAATTTTACTACAGTTCCCAGCACAGAACCGAGCGCTGATGCATACGTTGACCCTCGCCTATTCAGTAGTTCCCGAGCCAACCCTCGTTGTTTCCGTCTTCTGTGATTATGTGGACAAACGTTATGACTCTCTCTTTTCCCTGAAAATCACTGTAGACATTCTCGCATCTTATTGTGAAGCTGTAGTCACACTTGCCACAATTGATATCAAATTCATCGACAGCAACACTCTGAGCTTTTAGCCTCGGGTCCTTTTTCTCTCTTGAGCCTTTTCTCTCACTTACGACGTGCAGCTGTTCGATTACTTTATTGCCGCACCTTGGACATTCCTTCAAGGCTAGAGGCTGCACTCCTCTAGTTCCTAACGGCGCATACACGACGTCTGGTAGCTCATCGAGACTCAGAACGATGACTCTCCTTTTCACTCAAACAGGTTGAGATCAAGACTGATGTCAGATTCACGCGCAACTTAATCTCTTTTATCCTCTACGGCTGATGCAAATCTGGAAGAGGGCAAACTCGATCCATTATTGTTAATGGAACAAATATACTACTAAGAGTAGTAGCTTTTATATAGTAGTTACCTTTTCTTGATGTATTGATGATCGACGTTCAATGAACCCTTTGCTTCTAAGGAAACGTGGTGAGCGTTGTCATGTCAATGGATGACGTTATAGATAAAGCGAGTCGAGTTTTCTTTAGCGGGATAAGATGTGCCGTCGTAAAAGCTTTGTATGAGGGTGGACCGCTCAATATCGATTCACTAATTCAAGGTGTGGGTTTTAATCCTGCGTATACCTCGAAGTTCAAGCAGCGGTACATTCGGACCCTCATAACTGCTAATTTCATCAGGCAGAACAGTGATGCGTTCTTGTTGACTCCGACTGGGCTGTCAATTGTTGACATGGTTGATGAAGCAGGTTGTGAATTAGGTCTTTTCAATAAGGTGCACTATCTTTGTGCATTGAAGGAGCCCAAAACAAACGAGCAACTAATGAAGGAGTTAGGCATATCCAGAAGGGCGTGCTGGGAACAAATAGAGCATTTGAAGTCACTTGGATTGGTGCAGACTTCGAGAACAACCTACAGGGTTAGAGGTGATCTAAGAACCGAGGAAATTGAGGATCT